>DAHVSI010000112.1 GCA_027324645.1 Castellaniella sp.
CCTGACAAAGTGCCTGCAGCAGCATCCGAACGCGTCCCATTGTCAATCAAGCTTCGCAGTTTGCGGGCCATTGCGCTGCCAGCCCTACTTATCATCGCCATCCTTGGCTCAATATTCTTTGGTATTGCCACCCCCACCGAAGCGGCAGCGGTCGGTGTATTGGGTGCGGTTATCGCAGCAGCCATACGGCGCCAGCTCAAATTTTCCAACCTGGCCAAAGCCTCTATTGAAACGCTAAAGGCCACGGCGATGATTCTCTGGATTACCGTTGGCGCCAAGGCTTATGTCGCTATTTTCACGGGCCTGGGTGGCGCAAGCACCCTCATGAATTTCATCGAAAATCTAGATGTGCACCCTTATCTGATTCTGGGCGCCATGATGCTGGTACTCATGTTTTTGGGCACCATTCTTGATGAAATCGGCATTATTCTGCTCACAGTCCCGGTCTTTCTGCCGATCGTCAAGACACTTGGCTTTGATGAAATCTGGTTTGGCGTTTTATACGCCATCACCATTCAGACGGGATACGTCAGCCCCCCATTTGGCTACACCCTGTTCTATATCAAAGGTCCGCTGCCACCACATATCACCATGGGCACCGTTTACCGTGGGGTCACGCCTTTCATGCTGCTTCAGGTAGTCGGCCTCATTATCTGCCTGGCTTTCCCCGATCTCGTGACATGGCTACCACGCGTGATGCGCAACTTTTGATTTGATTACTGCACACAGGATGCAATGATGAGCAATACGACACCTACTTCCCGCATTTCTGGTTTTCATAAGCTGACAATACAAGAAAGACTGAACAAAGTGGCAGAGTTCTGCCACCTTGACGATGAATCCAGACAGCAACTGGCACGCCCAGGCAACCTGGACCCAGAGCTTGCCGATCGTCTGATTGAAAACACCATTGGTACGCTGAGCATCCCCGTTGGCATTGCCACAAACATGAAGATTGACCAAGACGATGTGCTGATCCCCATGGCAACAGAGGAATCGTCTGTCGTCGCCGCCGTATGCAATGCAGCGCGCCAATGCTATGACAACGGTGGGTTCACGACATCCATGTCCGGTTCGTTGATGATTGCGCAGGTACAGTTAGTCGGCGCTCAGGATCCATCAGCATGCCGCTTAAAGATTCTTGAAAAAAAAGCAGAGATCAAGGCACTGTGTAACGCATGCGATCCGTTATTGGTGCAATTAGGAGGAGGACTGCACGACATTGATGTCCGGGTTATTCATGCTGTTTCTGAGCCGATGGTGGTCGTGCACCTGATTGTGGATGTGCGCGATGCGATGGGTGCCAATGCCGTCAACTCCATGGCAGAAGCCCTGGCCCCTCACATTGAGTCCTGGACGGGCGGGCGCGTGTATCTGCGAATCCTGTCCAACCTGGCTGATCAACGACTGGCCCGTGCCAGAGCAACCTGGTCATGCGATGCCATTGGAGGACCAGAGGTACGCGATGGCATAATCAGCGCGTTCCATTTTGCAGAAGCTGATCCATACCGAGCAACCACGCATAACAAAGGCATTATGAACGGTGTGACAGCAGTGGTTCTGGCCACTGGCAACGACACGCGGGCGGTTGAGTCAGGAGCGCACGCTTACGCATCCTTAACAGGCACCTATCGCAGCCTGACACAGTGGGAGATTGCAGAAAACGGAGATTTGGCCGGTTCAATAGAAATACCGATGGCCGTTGGCCTGATTGGCGGAGCCACCAAGCTGCACCCTACAGCTAGAGCCTGTCTCGAAATACTCGGCGTGACCACCGCAGATCGACTGGCACAGATTATTGCCGCTGTGGGCCTGGCCCAGAATTTTTCAGCCTTGAAAGCACTGGCTACCACGGGTATCCAGAAAGGTCACATGACATTGCATTCGCAGAATATTGCCATGATGGCCGGCGCCGTAGGCTCAGAGATCGACAGGCTGGCCCAGCGCCTGATTGATCGTCAGGCGGTACGCCTTGATGTGGCCGAGCAGGAACTTGAACTACTGCGCAAGCAGTAGTGCCCACCCATCACCCGGGCCCGCCCGCTTTATGGGCCGGCCCGTTGCGTGCAGCCGGGGCCCTGAATCCGGCTGCGGCCCCCTGTCATGGGCACCACCACAATCTGCGTGCCAATGCGCTCTTTAAGCGCCTGCACATGCGAGATCACACCAATCATCTTGCCATCATGCTGCAGGCTGGACAGTGTCTCCAGCGCCGTATCCAGGGCTTCTTCATCCAGCGTCCCAAACCCTTCGTCCAAAAACAGTGAATCCAGCCGTACCTCTTTACTTGCCATTTGCGACAAGCCCAGGGCAAGTGCCAGGCTGACCAGGAAACTTTCTCCGCCTGACAGATTGCGGGTGGACCGTACCTCACCGGCCTGATAGTTATCGACCACATTTAGTTCCAGGGGCTGTGCCTGATCACGTACCAGCAGATAGCGATCTGTCATTTTCTGGAGCTGGCGATTGGCCAGGGACACCATCAATTCAAACGTCAGCCCTTGTGCAAAATTACGATACTTTTTTCCATCTGACGAACCAATAAGCTGGTGCAGATCGTCCCAGCGACGACACTCACGGTGTTGTTGCTCAATGGCTCCCAGGCGGTCCTGAATCTGCTGTCGGCGGCGGTTGTTTTCCTGCAGCTGTCCAGCCAGCGCCAACCCATCACGCTGTTGTGTCTTGAGTAAGTCACGGTGATGTGCCAATTGTTCAGCTATCTGTGTCAGAGTGTGGTCAGTCAGGTTGCGTGACTGCACAGCCTTAAGTCGTGACTGTCGGTCTTGTTGCCGGGCATCAAGCTGTGCAAGACGCGTATCCAGATTGCGAGCTTCTTGGTCCAGTTCAAGCAACGCTTCACGGGTCAGTCTGGCAGCGCGGTAATCCTCCTCGTTGGCAAAACCTGCTTCAGTGACAAGCACCAGGAAGTGCTGTTCAGTTTGCTCAAGAACTGGTTGTCGTTTTTCCAGGCGCTGGCTTGCGGCTGCCACCTCGTGCTCCATCTTGGCCAAGTGCTGCTCTGTGTTCACAAGTTGCTGATGTGCTTTTTTCTCTGCCTGTTGCGCCGCTGTCATTGCGTCTTCCAGCCGTCGTTCTTCGGTAACGGTATCGCGATTGCCATAACGGCGTTCGCGGGTGCTGCGTAACGAATCAAGCGCAGTCCGCCGAGCTTTTTCATTTTCTTGTGCCTCATGAACTGCTCGTTTTAGCTCGTCGGCACGGGCATCAAAGCGGGCAACCGCTGCCTGGGACTCGGACAACTGGCTTTCAAGCTGCGCTTTGCGCTCCTGCAGATTCAGCCAGCGCTGTCGTCTCTGGGTCAGCTCATGCAGCAGCGCCTGTGCATCGGAATCGTGATCCTGCTGCATACCAAGCGGAGCCAATGCCTCAGCCACATCAAGACGCAGCCGCTGTCGTTCCTGGTCCTGGCGCTCAAGCTGCTGGTTTGCGCTGACAATCTGCGCCTCGATCCAGTCAGCGTGGTCACGCGCCTGCAACACGGCGTGCGTAAGTTCTGCGTCCTGGTGGCGCGCATTTTGCCAACTAGTTTCCAGTTCCTGAATGGCGGCTTGGCGCGATTCAATATCCTGGATAAGCACATCCAGCTGGCTGATGGCTGTATCAAGATGATCCGGGGTGCCAGGCACATCTATTGCAAAAGGATGCTCCGTGGCGCCACACAGCGGGCAAGGTGTGCCGGTCTGCAACCGTCTGCGCTCTGCTTCCAGTTCCACTATTTTTGCCAGCAGTACCTGCTCACGGTGCAGTGCCTCTTTTTGCTGCCGGTATTCGGTCAGCGTCCGTCCCTGAAGAGCCTCATCCAGCGCACGTTTACGTGCATAGATTTGTTGTGCTGCCTGCTTGGTTACCTGCTTGCCGCGCTCACGTTGTTCAACACGATTATCTAGCGTCTGTTTTGCACGGGCCAGAGCCTGGCTGTTCTGCTTGACCGTCTCGCGCAGCGCAGCCGCTTCCTGCTCCATCCGGCGCAGACCATCCAGTTGCTGGACAATGCCGGCTAACCCGGATACCAGCCACGCATCAGGAGCATGCTGCTCCATAGCCATCAGCACATCGTCCCTATCAGACTGTATCTTGTTCCTAGCGCTGATCTGACGCAAACGCTCTTTCTCAAGCGTCTGAAAGTCATGTTGTCGATTGTCCGCTGTTTGCTGCAGTTCGCGCCATTGAGTATGCGCTGCAGTAATCTCGTGATCCAGTGCCTGAATCTCTCTGATCAGGGGTATGGCCTGATCACGAGCCTGCTTGGACGAGACAACACGGCTACTTGCCGCGTCGTAAGTCTGCTTATCCGCTCGGGCACTTTTCTGTAGATCAGGTAACCGCGCCATATACTGCGCCTTTGCCTCAGCATCGGCCTGCTGTTCCTCCCGTAGTGAGTACAGCCGGGCGCTTTCAGCATCCAGGCTTGCAGCGCGTCGTGCCCGCTCAAGCCCTCGGCGTTTAGGCGCAAAGCGTTGCAAGGCCTGCTCAAGCGTCTGACGCTCGCCTCTCAACGCCTCCAGTTCGTCGTGCAATCCTGCAAGCGTCATCAGCCAGTCATGCTGGGCCGTCAGCTGGGTGACTTGACGCTCCTGCTGTTTTTCCTGCTTTTCAAGTTCAACGCGCTGAGCTTTGAGTGCGTTCTCTGCTTCAGCATCCAGAACTTCAATCCCTGCCACTTCGGCCTGCAACGCTTCAAGCCGCTGCTGCTCCAGGCGTCGCCTGTCATGCACGGTAATCGAGATCTGACTGTATATGTCCGTGCCCGTCATTTGTTCAAGAATGGGCGCGCGCTCATCGGGTGCTGCCTGCAGGAACGCAGCAAATCCCCCCTGAGCCAGCAACATGGAACGCGTGAAGCGATCGAAATTCAGCCCCGTGACTTGCTCCACCAGCTTGCCGGTATCTTGCAAACCAGCCGCCAAAACCTTGCCGGAATCAGGCTGTGTCATTTCATGCTCTGGGGCCTGCAATGCGCCATCAGGACGTTTTCTGGCACGACGCTGGCCCCAATGGCAGCGATATTGGCCGGACACGGTATCGATCAATACTTCCGCAAAGCACTGGCCTGTATGGCGAGACATGATTTCATTGGCACTGCGGGTGATGCGGCCCAGACGGGGCGTACGGCCATAAAGAGCCAGGCAGATGGCATCCAGAATCGTGGACTTGCCCGCCCCGGTCGGACCTGTAATGGAAAATATGCCGTCTGCCATATAGGCAGAATCAGTCAGATCAATCTGCCACTCACCAACCAGTGAGTTCAAATTGGCAAAGCGTAGATGGAGAATCCTCACGGCCTGTCCTTAAGCTTGCGAGTCAGCTTCGTGTATGGTCTGCAACACTTCGCGATAGGCCGCTTTCAGGTCATCATGCTGCCCTTCGGGCACGTCATGGGTCTCCAGACAGCGGTCAAACACGTCTTCCACAGTTAGCTCGTCCAGTCGCTCTTCTTCATGAACACCCCGCAATACGCGTTCGGTGACCCGGCTGTCCTTGATCCGCAGAACGTCTATTGGTGTATCCACGACCAATGCAGCAACCTGATCACGCAAGTCCCCAACAATGGCATCTCCCGTGTAAATCACTTCCACCCAGCTGGGGACATTGTTTTGCGCCAGCTGGCCCAACCGTTCGACAATAGTCGGCCAATCCCCTTCAATCTGCTCCATGTGACGGAACGGCGGGATGGGCATGAGCGTGATATCAACCTGCGTTGTCTGCTGTTCAGGCTGATCCGACAACATCTGAACGACACAGACACTTTTTTCTTGGCCCGCCTCTCCAAACCCCATCGGCATGGGCGAGCCGCTATAGCGCACATGCTCATGGCCGGCTACTTTCTGCGGCACATGCAAGTGCCCCAGCGCTACGTAATCAATAAAATCAGGAAAGATGTGGGCGCCCACATGTGCCAATGAACCCACGTACAGATCCCGGACACCGTCCCCATCAAGGGTCTGGCCGCCAGCAGCAAACAAATGGCCCATGGCCACAATGGGCACCCCGCCACCCAACTCATGCTGGACGTGCTCGGCTGCTTCTGTAACCGCAGCATAATAAGCCGCCATACCCCGGCGCAGGGCCAGCGCCTTGTCTTCAATTGACTCACCAGCTTGCGCTGTACGTACATCGCGGTCACGCAAATAGGGTACGGCACAAACGATCAGCTCGGCGCCACCCGAGCTGTTCTTCAACACCAGCACGGCCTCTTGGGGTGTAGGCGGCACGGCGCCGACAACATGAATGTCCAACGCACTAAGCAAGCCGGCAGGCGCTTCCAGGAATGAAGGTGAATCGTGATTCCCTGCAATGATCACAACATGTCGACAGCCAGACGCCGCCATGCGCGCCAAGAACCGATAATACAGCTCCTGCGCGCGATTGCTCGGTGTCGTGGTGTCAAAAATATCACCTGCCACCAGCAACACGTCTATACCCTGTTCGTCAATCGTGGCCACCAGCCAGTCCAGAAAGGCTGCCGACTCGTCGTCACGCGGCTTGCCGTACAGCCGCCGACCCAAATGCCAATCAGACGTATGGAGGAATTTCAAAAGTGGTCTCATGAATTAGATTAAAACGGCCCTTAACAACCAGACCAAAGTGGCTTTTAATAACAGACAGAACGACAACAGCTCAACTTCATACGGAGACACTATGTCAAACGCAGACATCATGCAAAGACGCACGCAGGCAACCCCAAGGGGGATCGGCGTCATGTGCAACTTTTTTGCCGACCGCGCAGACAATGCCACACTGTGGGATATTGAAAACAAAGAATACATTGATTTTGCAGGTGGCATTGCCGTGCTCAACACCGGCCACAGGCATCCACGCATCCGCGAAGCCATTGCCCAGCAGCTCGAACGGTTTACCCATACGGCTTACCAGATTGTGCCTTATGAAAGTTACGTGGCGCTGGCCGAGAAAATCAATGACCTGGTCCCCATTAGCGGCCCCTGCAAAACAGCTTTTTTCACCACGGGCGTCGAGGCCGTTGAAAACGCGATCAAGATTGCCCGCAGTCATACGGGTCGCTCCGGCGTCATCGCCTTTACCGGGGGCTTTCATGGCAGAACCCTGATGGGCATGGCCCTCACGGGCAAAGTGGCACCGTACAAAACCTCCTTTGGATACATGCCACCCGATGTTTACCATGTCCCCTTTCCCAGTGCCACACAGGGTATTTCGGTTGCCGAATCCCTCAAAAGCCTTGAACTCTTGTTGGCGACCAGCGTAGAGCCCGAACGCATTGCTGCAATCATTATCGAGCCCGTGCAAGGCGAAGGCGGCTTTAATGTGACGCCGCCGGAACTGTTCCGGGCGCTGCGCAAGCTGTGTGACGAGCACGGTATTGTCCTGGTGGTTGACGAAGTACAGACAGGCTTTGCACGGACCGGAAAAATGTTTGCCATGGAGCATTACGATATTGAGCCGGACCTGGTTGCCATGGCCAAAAGTCTGGCCGGCGGCATGCCGCTATCTGCAACAACAGGCCGTGCCAATATCATGGACGCCCCCGCCCCAGGAGGGTTGGGCGGCACATACGCGGGCAACCCGCTGTCCATTGCTGCCGCCCATGCAGCCATTGACATTATTCAGGACGAGGCCCTGTGTGACCGTGCCAACACCCTGGGGGAACGGCTGCGCGAATGCCTTAACGCGCTGCGTAATGAGTGCCCTGCAATTGTTGATGTGCGGGGACTGTGCGCCATGGTTGCTGTAGAGCTGCAAGATCCAGCCACAGGCAAGCCCGCCCCGGAGCATGTACGCCAGATCCAGTCGCATGCACTTGAGCGTGGCCTGATTCTATTGAGCTGCGGCACCCATGCCAACGCGCTGCGCTTTCTGTTTCCGTTGACGATTCCTGATGACCAGTTTGAACGCGGGCTGGACATTCTGACTGATGCCCTGAAAGCCTGAACACACGCCTGGAGGCGGATCAAGCCCCACTCCAGGCGTGTGTATTTAGCTTGCCGGCGCTACCGTCGGGTTCCTGCTGTGTCCGATTGCACGGAGCCTGTTCCAGTGCAGGGGTAATGACCTGCACCAGTTGCAGAAACAGGGGTCGTATCTGGGTATCGGGCACGCTTGCATAGCCAAAAAGCAGCCCCGGTGGCCCATTGCCGTCTGCATAATATCGTGACAGTGGGCGCAGCGAGATATCCATGGATTTTGCTGCCAGGACAATACCGACATCGTCGGTGCCCGGCGGTAAATGCATCACCAGGTGCAAGCCTGCCTCGTGGGTTGAAATTGGCCAGTCTTCACCAAATACATCATGAATGGCACTGCGCAAGATGCTTTGTCGGCGCGCATAATGCAAGCGCATGCGCCGGATATGAGTGGTGTAGTGCCCCTCCGCCATGAAATCAGCCAATACTGCCTGATCAATCAAGCGTCCCTCGCGGTACATTTCCGATAATGCCAGGGCCAGATGACTGCTCAGTGCCTTGGGCAGCACCATGAACCCCATGCGCAGTCCTGGAAACAGCGTCTTGCTGAATGTGCCCAGGTAAATGACACGCCCATGCGTATCCAGCCCTTGCAACGAAGCCACGGGCTGGCCGTCAAACCGGAACTCACTGTCATAATCGTCCTCGATGATCCAGGACTTGTGCAGGTGCGCATACTCCAGCAAGGTGCGACGCCGTGCCAGGCTCATCATGACGCCCAGCGGGTACTGGTGCGACGGCGTCGTAAAAATCAGCCGTGGCGGCTCACGCATGTGGCTGCCATCCAGCGTCAGGCCCTCGTCATCCACATCAACGGGTATCGTGCGCAATCCCGCTGCCTTCAGTACAGTACGCGCACCCCAGTAGGCAGGGTTCTCGATCCACGCGGAATCGCCACCATCTGCAAGCAGATTGGCAAGTAGACGGATAGATTGATGAATACCGTTTGTAATGACCACCTGGTCAGGCTCTGCCCGGACGGAACGGGCCAGGCGAAGATAGTTGGCCACCTCTTCACGTAAAGGGTAATAGCCGGCACCATGGGCATACGTCAGCAACTCTGGAGCCGGGTCGCGCCAGCGCCGCCTTAGCATACGCATCCAGGTTGTGTGGGGAAACAGGGTCACGTCAGGAATGCCGGCCACAAACGCTCCCCATTGCGTGCTCGAAGCCTGCGCGTTTCTGACCAGATTGAGACCGCGCGTCGACAGGGTCAGGGGAGAATGTGCTATCTCATCTGTCAATGTGCTGGTCGCATCGGCGTGCAACTGAGTCAGTGACGGGAACGTATCCGAGACAAACGTGCCACTTCCTGTTTGGGAGACGACATAGCCTTCAGACTGCAAATGGTCGTAGGCCATCACCAGCGTGTTGCGGGATATCCCTAGTTCACGCGACAGCAGCCGGGTCGCAGGCAGTTTCGCCTTGGCTGGGATCGTACCTGAGAGAATTGTTTTTCTAATAATTTCATACACTTGCCTGAACATCGGGATATCTTTTTCCCGGTCCATCTGCTGAGCCAGAATGTCTGTCAGATTCATGGCTTTCATAATGGTCCCCCTGTTCGCACCAAAGTGGATCTGTGTAGGGTACCAAGTATCCGCTATAAGTATTCTTAAATAAAAACATCACGATATGTGCTTCAGCACAAAGGGATCCGCATACCGGAAATTTTCCCACACACAGGAGACACACCATGAAGCTGAAACGATGGATGGGGCTGGGATTCAGTGCCCTTACGCTTGCTCTGGCCGCCCAAAGCGCTCAGGCTCAGGAGCACGGCGGCACACTAAAAATGATTATCCAGCCCGAACCCCCCATTCTGGTCACCGCGCTTAACCAGCAGGCGCCCACCCAATATGTCGCAGGAAAAATCTACGAAAGCCTGCTGACATACGACCATGATCTGCAGCCCCAGCCTGGTCTGGCGGAATCATGGGATATCAGCGACGATGGCCTCACTTATACATTTAACCTGCATGAAGGCGTAACCTGGCACGATGGCGAGCCCTTCTCTGCCGATGATGTCGTATTTTCCATGAACGACATGCTGCCAGAGGTTCATGCGCGGGCCCGGGTGATTCTGGACAAATACCTGGACAAGGCCGAAAAGGTCGATGACCACACGGTACGCATGACGTTAAAAGAGCCCTTCCCGGCCTTCATTATCATGTTTGAGCCCGGCTTTGCCCCCATGATGCCCAAACACATTTATGAGGACACCGACTATCAAAAGAATCCGGCCAACCAGGATCCTGTCGGCACTGGTCCTTTCAAGCTAAAAGAGTGGAAGCGGGGGGAATACATCAAGCTGGAGCGCAACTCCGATTACTGGGTCGAAGACCAGCCTTATCTTGATGAACTGATCTTTAACGTGATCCCCGACTCCGCCTCACGCGCTGTGGCTTTCGAGCAGGGCACCGTTGATGTGCTGCGCGGTGGCGACGTTGATAACGTTGACATCAAACGCCTGCGCGACCTGCCCAACGTCGAATACTCGACCAAGGGTTGGGAAATGTTCTCGCCACAGGCCTATCTGATCATGAACATGCGCCAGCCGCCCTTCGATGATCTGAAGGTACGTCAAGCGGTCATGGCTGCCATCAACCGCGAACTCATGATCAACAACATTTTCTTTGGCCTGGGCACACCGTCAACCGGTCCATTCGTGGCCACAGAAATGTTCTACGACGATGATGTCCCGGCCATTGAGTACGACATGGACAAGGCCCGTGAGCTCATTGAAGAGTCAGGCATTGACCCTTCCGAGCACACGATTCGTCATCTAAGCTTCCCTTACGGTGCAACATGGGAGCGGGTAGACGAACTCACCAAGCAGGCATTGCAACAGCTTGGGTTCGAAGTCGACCTGCAATCAACCGATGCGGGTGGCTGGGCCAGCCGTACCGGCAACTGGGACTTCGACATCACCACAACCTATGCGTATCAGTATGGGGACCCAGCATTGGGCGTCGAGCGTCTCTATATTGAGGACAACAACGTGAAGGGTTCGCCCTTTGCCAACGTCCAGGGCTATGTCAATCCCGACCTCGACAAGGTCTGGCAGAAAGCAGCCTCTTCCACGGACGAAGACGAGCGTCAGGAGCTATACACCGACATCCAGCGCAAACTGGTTGAGGACATGGCTCAGGGGTATCTGGTCGACATGGAATTCCCCACCCTGTGGCGCAGCAATATCCATAACCTTGTCCAGACCGCTATTGGCCTGAACGAAAGTTTTGCAGACGTCTACATAGACCAAGACGATTAACTGCTGCACCGGACACAGCTGGGCCACCGCGCACAGCTGTGTCTTTTTTGACCTGGCGGAACCCTTGCCATGAGATTCATGCAGTTTCTTACCGCACGCCTGATCAAAGCCATTCTGGTTGTTCTGGGCGTTGTGATCGTAAACTTTTTCCTGATCCGGATGGCGCCCGGCGACCCGGCTGACGTACTGGCAGGCCAAGCCGGC
>DAHVSI010000032.1 GCA_027324645.1 Castellaniella sp.
ACGCAGACCGATCAGTCATCTGTTTCGTTTGCTCCTTTGCAGGGCCTGTTTGGCATTATCACGCCCAGCGGGTTGCACTTTGAGCGCCACCACCAGGGGTGGGTTGACATCGATCCGGAAAAACACCGGTTCATGATCAACGGCATGGTGAAGGAGCCTAAGGTCTACACCATGGACGAACTGATGCGTTTCCCCTCCGTATCGCGCATCCACTTTATCGAGTGCGGTGCCAATACAGGTATGGAATGGGGTAACGTTGCCGTGCCAACGGTGCAATACACGCACGGCATGTTGTCTTGCTCGGAATTCACCGGTGTGCCGCTGAAGGTCCTGCTTGAAGACTGCGGTGCCGACTTCAAGAACGCAAAGTTTGTGCTGGCCGAGGGCGCCGATGGCTCCGGCATGACTCGCACAATTTCCATGGACGCTGCACTAGACGACGTGCTGGTTGTGTATGGCCAAAACGGTGAAATGCTTCGCCCGGAAAACGGCTACCCGCTGCGCCTTGTTGTGCCCGGCGTGCAAGGGGTGTCATCAGTCAAGTGGCTGCGCCGCATTGAAGTGGGTGATAAGCCATGGAACACCAAGGACGAGGCTGGTCACTACATGGACCTGATGCCAGACGGCATGTTCCGTCAGTACACCTCCATTCAGGAGTGTAAGTCGGTCATCACGACGCCGTCCGGTGGGCAGGCGTTGCTTACCAAAGGCTTTTATAACGTGACGGGTCTGGCTTGGTCCGGTCGCGGCAAGATCAAGCAGGTTGATGTCTCTTTTGACGGGGGCAAGAACTGGCGTACTGCACGACTTGAAGGCCCTGTCCTGGACAAGTGCCTGACACGCTTCAACATCGATTGGGAATGGGATGGTTCGCCCGCCATTTTGCAAAGCCGCGCCATGGACAGTACTGATTTTGTCCAGCCGCGTTATCGACAGTTGCGTGAAGTTCGTGGTTCAGGTTCTGTCTATCACAACAACGCCATTCAATCCTGGAAAGTTTCCGAAAGCGGGGAGGTTAGCAATGTTCACGTGGAGTAAACGCACCGCAATAGCTGTAGGAGTGGGGCTGGCGGGGGCGTTATTCACGCTGCCGGCGGCTGCCCAGTCGGAATATGGGCTGGGTCGCGCCGCTACGGATACCGAAGTCGAGGCCTGGGACATTGACGTGCGTCCCGACTTTAAGGGTCTGCCAAAGGGGCAGGGGACCGTAGACGATGGTGAAGAGCTCTGGGAATCCACCTGTGCCTCTTGTCATGGGTCCTTTGCCGAGAGCAACTCGTTCTTTACACCCCTGATCGGCGGCACAACGGAAGAGGACATCAAAACGGGACGTGTCGAATCTCTGACTAGCCCGACCCAAACCTCACGCACGATCATCATGACTGTGCCTACGGTGTCCACCTTGTGGGATTACATTTACCGTGCCATGCCATGGGATAATCCCCGCACGCTCGAACCCGATCAGGTTTACAGTGTGCTAGCCTACCTGCTTAGTCTTGCAGACATCGTGGATTTTGACTTCACGCTGTCAGACGAGAACATTGCCGAGGTACAGGATCGCATGCCCAACCGTAACGGCGTGCAGTTCTGGGAGGGGCTGTGGAACGTGGATGGCGAACCCGACACCAGCAATACTGCCTGTATGGAAGATTGCGTGGAAGAAATCGAGATGTCATCTGAGCTGCCCGAACGCGCGCGTGATGCTCACGGCGATCTTGCCGAGCAGATGCGTATTGTCGGTCCGGTACGTGGGGTCAATTCGCTTGAGCCTGCATTGCAAGGCACGGTCGAAGACAACGCTGATAACGTACGCGAATATGCGCGGGCCACACTCGACAGCGCCGACGATGAAAAGGGTGACAGCAATTCAGACGAAATCGTTGCCAGGCTGGATGAGAACGGCTGTATGGCTTGCCACGCAATTGACACCAAAAAAGTGGGTCCAGCATTTGTCGATGTCGGCAAAAAATATGACGGCGAAGACATGCACGACACGTTGGTCAAGAACGTCCGTGAGGGTAGTTCCGGCACCTGGGGCTCGGCTCCGATGCCACCTAACCCAAAAGTGTCTGATGACGACCTTGACATGATTATCGACTGGGTGTTGTCCGGCGCTCCCGAATAAAACGCCTCATTATGTTTAATACCCGTGATTATTTAGAAGAGGAAGATCACAATGAACCTTGAACGTAGACACGTACTGAAGCTGGGGACCGCCCTTGCTGTAGCAGTAACCGCAGGCTTCATGAAGCCCCAGGAAGCCTGGGCCGCTCAGGAAGAATGGAACGAAAAGGCCTTTGATGCAACAGACGTCGACAGTGTCATCGAGGCACTTGGCGGCAGCAGCGCAGAGGAAAGCGACAAAATTTCCCTGCAGGCACCAGACATCGCTGAAAACGGGGCAGTTGTTCCTGTTGCCATTACCAGTGAGCTGGACAACACCACCGAGATCTCTATCCTGGTCCCGGATAACCCCAATACGCTTACCGCACAGTTCACCATCCCCGAAGGCACCAAAGCTGACGTGGCCACCCGTATCAAAATGGGTGAGACCTCGGATGTGTACGCCCTGGTCAAGGCCGATGGCGACTATTACATGACGCACAAAGAAGTCAAGGTCACCCTGGGTGGCTGCGGCGGTTAAACGAATAGACAAGCACAAGGAGTATTTTCATGGCTAGACCAATGCGTATTCGCGCCGTCAACAAAGATGGCGTGACCGAAGTTAAGGTTCTCATGAGCCACGTGATGGAAACCGGTCAGCGTACCGATGACGATGGCGAAACCATTCCCGCTCATTTCATTAAAGACGTGACGGCCGTGCTCGATGGCAAGACCGTTCTTCAGGCTCAGTGGGGCCCAGCTGTTTCCCGCGACCCGTTCCTTTCCTTCAAGTTTGAAGGCGGCGAAAAGGGTGACGAGCTGGAAGTCACATGGAATGACAACGAGGGAGAAAGCCGTACCGATACGGTGGAAATCCGCTAATGTCATAGTAGGCCGGTTACGGGTGTTTTGGTGGCCGGCCTGCTAATACTGACGTTTGGGTTGTTCTAAAAGAAACAATACTTCCAGGTGGAACCCGGAGGAGAAAGCAAATGAAACGTAAACTAATAAGTGTGTGCCTGATGATGTTGGGCGGAGCCCTTGCATCAACAGGTGTAAACGCGCAAAGCACAGAAGACGGTATCGCACAGTACCGAGAAATGCTGGAGATGGGTGGTAACCCGGCCGAACTGACTGAAATGGAAGGTGAGGACCTGTGGTTTGAAGAGCGTGGTCCTAAAAACGCTTCCCTTGAGCAGTGTGACTTGGGCCAGGGGCCAGGCGAAATCGAAAACGCCTACGCTCAAATGCCACGCTATTTTGAAGATGCCGACAAGGTCATGGACTTGGAATCGCGCCTGCTTTACTGCATGGATACGATCCAGGGCCTGGACCCAGAGGAGCAGGCAGACAAGGCCATCTCTGGTGGGTCTGACTACGCCAGTGAAATGGAGGCCCTGGTTGCCTATGTCGTCGCAGCCTCGCGTGGTGTCGAAATTGCTGTGCCTCAAGAGCACGATAAGGAAAAAGCGGCATACGAGCGTGGGGAACAAATTTTCTTCATGCGTGGTGGGCCGTACGATTTCTCGTGTTCCTCCTGCCATGCTGTTACCGGGCAGCGTATTCGCTTGCAGGACCTGCCCAACCTGAACGAAGCCGAGCTTGCCCAGCGCGCTTATTCAAGCTGGCCGGCTTACCGTGTCTCACAGGGATCACTGCGTACCATGCAGTGGCGTCTGAAAGACTGTTTCCGTCAACAACGTATGCCTGTGCTCAAGTACGCTTCGCAAGCGTCGGTTGACCTGACTACGTTCCTGGCAGTCAATGCCAACGGTGGCACGATGGATGCACCCGCCCTGAAACGGTAAAACGGAGAATGCTATGAATTTGCTTAAAGTGATACCGCTCACGGCGGTGGCCCTATGCCTGGCTAGCCCGACCATGGCCGAAGACTGGGTAACGGGTTCTGACGAAGAAGCTGTTAACGAGGTCCTTCATGCCTCTTTTGCTGAAAAGGGCGAGGTCAAGCTCGACAGGCTTGATCAGTCCGAGATGCAGAAGGCGTGCTCTGATGCTGAACGCACGGGTGAGAAAGTCCCTAGCGACGTAATCAAGAAAATCGTCAGCGCAGCCAAGGACAGCATCGAGTATCCCGAGGACGGCGAGTTTTTGGGAGACTGGCGCGAAGGTGAAAAAATTGCTCAAAGTGGCCGGGGGCTGCAGTGGTCTGATGACCCTGAGGCTGCCCGTGGTGGCAACTGCTATGCCTGCCACGAAATGAGCAAAGCCGAACTTGCTTTCGGAAACATCGGCACCTCATTGCTGCACTACGGTAAAAACCGTGGTGACGCCAAGGAGATGCTGGAGTACACCTGGGGCCGTATTTATAATTCACACGCCTTTGATGCGTGCTCGGTCATGCCCCGTTTTGGCGACGAGGGTATTCTGACTGAGCAACAAATGAAGGATGTGATGGCGCTGCTGTTTGATCCCGAATCACCGGTCAATGATGATAGCGTCGATCCCAAAGCCAAGAAGTAACTAACGTTGTATATGAACAGACCGCAAGCTGCCTGGCGCAGCATATTGATCCTGGTAGCTGGTCTGCTGATGGCGGGTGTGGCGTATGCTACACCCGCCGTCGGGGATAAAGTATCCCTACCGGCCGTGACCCTGTTGTCCGGTCAAAAGCTATCCAAAGGCCACTATGATGGCAAGCCCGTTATTATTGAATATTGGGCATCGTGGTGCCCGCACTGTGCTCGACAAAACCCTTATCTTCAAAAATTGTACGAGCAGGCCAAAGAAACGAATCTTGAGATACTGGCCGTCAGTGTGGATGAAGACAAGGCTGACGCCCGTGGCCATATTAAAGAGAAGGGTTACACATTCCCTGTTGCGATGCAGACGCCTGAACTGGTCGACACGTTCGGTGAGCAGCGTCTTATTCCACAACTTTTCGTCATCGCAGCAGACGGCAGCATTGCAGAAATCATTCCCGGTGAAATGTTTGAAAAGGACGTACTCAATCTTATTGATTACGCCAATTAGACATTTGCCGTTTTCCTTCCTGTTTTCATGTTTTTCAGTTAAGTAGAGCGTTATGATCAATCGTCGCGAATTTTTGCAGGTAATGGCCGTAGCCGCCGCAGGGGGTATGTCTCTGTCCCACAGTGCGCGTGCCGCCAGCCAAGGGGCCAAAGACTTTTACGACTTGCCTCGTTTTGGCAACGTGCATTTCATGCACATGACCGACACCCACGCACAATTGCTGCCCATCTATTTTCGTGAGCCCAGTACAAACGTGGGCCTGCACGAGGCACTGAACAGGCCGCCGCACCTTGTGGGCGAGCATTTGCTCAAACACTACGGCATCAAGCCTGGTTCCATGGAAGCACATGCTTTCACCTACCTGGATTTTGAAGAAGCCTGCAAGCAGTATGGCAAGGTTGGCGGGTTTGCCCATCTGGCAACGTTGGTCAAACAGATTCGTGAGTCCCGTCCTGGTTCATTGCTGCTGGATGGTGGCGATACCTGGCAGGGGTCGGCCACCTCTCTATGGACCGATGGTCAGGACATGGTTGATGCCTGTGTTGAACTGGGTGTTGACATCATGACAGGGCACTGGGAGTTCACGCTGGGTGCCGAACGGGTAGAAGAAATCATTGAAAATGACTTCAAAGGCAAACTGGACTTCGTGGCGCAAAACGTCGAGGACAATGACTTTGGGGACCCTGTATTTGAGCCCTACAGCATGCGCGAAATGAACGGGGTGCAGGTGGCGGTTATTGGCCAGGCGTTCCCGTATACGCCCATTGCCAACCCGTCGCATTTCATTCCCGACTGGTCGTTTGGGATTCAGGAACGTCGTCTCCAGGAAACGGTTGATGACGCGCGATCCAAGGGCGCCAAAGTAGTCGTATTGTTGTCGCACAACGGGATGGACGTTGATCTGAAACTAGCTTCGCGAGTGCGCGGCATAGACGCCATCTTGGGTGGGCATACACATGATGGCGTGCCTGAGCCAGTGGTTGTATCAAACGACTCGGGCAAAACGCTGGTGACCAACGCCGGCAGTAACGGCAAGTTCCTGGGCGTGCTGGATTTTGATGTCAAAGACGGCAAGGTAGCTGATTTCCGCTATAAGTTGCTGCCCGTGTTCTCTGACCACCTTGAGCCCGACCCCGATATGCAGGCGCTGATTGAAAAAGTCCGCTCGCCATTTGCCGAGAAACTGGCCGAGCCGCTGGCTGTGACGGACAGCTTGCTGTATCGCCGTGGCAACTTCAATGGCACATTCGACCAGATCATTCTGGATGGATTGATGGCGGTCAAGGATGCCGAGATTGCGTTTTCACCCGGCTTCCGCTGGGGGCCCAGCCTGTTGCCTGGTCATACCATTACAATGGAAGACCTCATGGACCAGACGGCCATTACCTATCCACAGACCACGCTGACCGAAATGCCCGGCAGTCAGATCAAGGTGGTGCTGGAAGACGTTGCCGACAACCTGTTCAACGAAGACCCCTACTACCAGCAGGGTGGTGATATGGTTCGTGTCGGCGGGCTGCAATATGTGTTCGATCCGCGTAAGTCGGCCGGGGAACGTGTTCTGGAGATGTCGCTTAATGGCAAACCCATCGATCCTGACAAAACCTACAAGGTTGCCGGCTGGGCGCCAGTTGGCCAGGGTGAAGAAGGCGAGCCCATCTGGGATGTCGTCGCTACCTATTTGCGTGACAAGAAGACGATTTCCGAGGTCAATCTGAACGAGCCTCGGATCAAGGGTCTGGATGGCAATAAAGGCCAGGCCTGATCGCCCGAACCTGTCTATGTACACTGACCATTCCAACAATAGGAGAACTGAATGATGTCAAAACTGTCCCGCCTGCTTCTTACCGGTGGCTTGGCAGCAAGTTTGTCGCTAGGTGCAGCGATGGTGCCGGCTGTGGCTCACGCTGACGAAGACAATGCAACAGGGAGCGATCAGAAGGCTTCCAAGGTGGTCTACCACATCAACGACGCAGAGAGCCAGGCATTGGCGGCGCTTCGTAATATGCGCAACCACCTGGATGTTGCGCCCGATACCGAAATTGTGGCGATTACACACGCTGACGGTATCGAGTTCTTGATGAACGACTATGAAGATGCCGAAACAGTCGGCCCGTTGGTGGCTGGACTGGCCTCCCGCGGCGTGAGGTTTGAGGTGTGCGAGATCACAATTGGCCGTAAAGATTACGACGAAAGTGATTTCCTCCTTGAAGCTGATTTCACTCCATCGGGTGTGGTGCGCCTGACCGACCTTCAGTCCAAGGAAGGGTTTGCCTACATCAAGCCCTGATAGGCTATAAGGGCACCAAAAGGGCAGCGCCGCTAGCGCTGCCCTTTTTTATTGCATATAGGCGTAGCCTTCTTCGTGCTGCAGGCGGATGATTTCGGCATCGGCCATGGGCACCATATTGATGAATCCATGGACATCTTCTGGGCTGATGCCTTCATTGGCTGCGGCGCGTTCGCACATGCGAAATTCAATGACTTCGCCTACCGTTAGGCTTTCTGCCCGACGCACCAGCTCCTCATGCTCGGCAAATTTCTGGGTGGTAAAAAAATGCATTTCGGGGCCATGCAAGACCGCCACGATGGATGCGTCAAATGGATCGGCACCGTATTCCACACTCAGGCCACTCATCCGGTCCATAAGGGTTTCAACCTCTTCGGGGGTGTCTAACGACACATTGAACACGACCTTTTGTGGGGCATAAGTTTGGCTTTCTGCTGGATTGGCCGTCCCCCATGGTG
>DAHVSI010000161.1 GCA_027324645.1 Castellaniella sp.
CGGGGCCTGGATTGTGTAGCGTAAAGGCTTGTCCAGGCTGCAAGATAAGGAACTGTTGCTGTTCAAACGTTTGTCCACCAAGCTCGACCGTGCCGGAGACGATATAACAGGCGCGTTCTTCATGCTGGGCGTCAACCGGCAGGCGGGCCCCTGGTTGCAGGCTGACATCGGCATAAAGAATATCGGTCAGCCAGCTGGCTGGCGATTGTTCGCCCCAGCCGCTGCCGGCCACCAGCCGGACTTGGGCGCCTCCATCGTCAATGGCTGGCAGCTGTTCCTTGTCTATATGTTTAAAGAAAGGGGCGTCTTCTTCGTGGTCCTTTGGCATGGCCACCCATGTTTGCAAGCCTGCAACGCGTTTGCGCTGGCTTCGAAACGCCTCGCCGCTGCGTTCAGAATGAACGATGCCGGACCCGGCACTCATCCAGTTGACCGCGCCAGGCCGTATGATTTGTTCAGTGCCCAAGCTATCACGATGCGTGATTTCTCCATCGAATAAGTAGGTGACGGTGGCCAGGTTGATGTGAGGGTGCGGCCGAATATCCATGCCCTGGCCCGGTGCAAAAACTGCGGGCCCCATTTGGTCGAAAAATATGAAAGGCCCCACCATGCCACGCTGGGCAGCCGGCAACACACGACCAACCTTAAAGCCGCCAAGATCGCGCATGCGGGGCACCAATACGGTTTCTACCAAGTCGCAGCTTGCTGCATCGCCTGGAACCGGATCAGGACAAGATAACCAGCTCATGATTGCCTCCGTGAAGGTTGGTGGAGCAGTGTGTAATTAACTTCTCATGTTACGCGGTAACCAGGTGGCAAGGTCAGGTACGAAATACAAAATTAAGACACCTGCCACCATAAGCAAAAACAAAGGAAACGACACACGGGCCAGATAGGGCAGTTCCTTTTTGGTCATGCCGGCCAGCACGAACAGGTTAAATCCTATAGGAGGGGTAATTTGTGCCATTTCGATCACAAATACCAGGAAAATGCCAAACCAGATTAGATCGATGCCGGCAGCTGTTACCGTAGGCAGCAAAATCCCCATGGTAAGCAGCACAATGGATATGCCATCTAGAAAGCAGCCTAGCAGCACAAAAAATACCATCAGTGCCAAAATGAGCCCAAATTGCGATAGCCCTATGCTGGATATCCACTCGGCCAGAGCACGGGGCAGGCCAATGTAGCCCATGGCAAGCGTTAAAAACTGTGCGCCCGCAAGAATGAGTGCAATCATGCAATACAGGCGGGTGGCGCTCATCAGCGACTCGATGAACACTGACCAGCTAAGTGAGCCCTGCAGGCGCGCGAGCAGCAGGGCGCCAATAACGCCAACGGCAGCAGCTTCGGTAGCGGTGGCAAAGCCGGTATAGATCACGCTAAGTACGGCCAGGATCAGGATCACGACCGGAATCAGGTGACGCGATTCGTACAGCTTTTCGCGCAGGCTAAGACGGGATTGAGCGGGTGGTATCTGGTCCGGGTTCAATAGTGCCCAGATGGCGATGTACCCCATAAACAAGCCGGCCAATAAAATGCCTGGAAATATGCCTGCTATGAACAGCCTTGATATGGATACGTCCGCAGTAACGCCATAGACGATCATGATGATCGAAGGGGGAATCAGCAAGCCAAGGGTACCGGCGCCCGACAGCGTGCCAATGATCATATTTTGCGGGTAGCCACGCTTTGTCAGCTCGGGGATGGTCATCTTGCCTATCGTGGCGCAGGTGGCGGCAGATGACCCTGAGACCGCTGCAAAAACAGCGCATCCAACTATGTTGGTATGAAGTAAGCGACCAGGAATGCGTTCGACCCAGGGCGCCAGGCCTTTGAACAGGTCTTGCGATAACCGTGAACGAAATAGAATTTCGCCCATCCATAGAAACAGCGGCAGGGCGGTCAGCGTCCAGCTTGAGGCGGCGCCCCAGATGGTGATAGCCATGGCATCACCGGCGGACCGGCTTGAAAATATGGCCATCCCTAACCAAGCAGCGCCCGATAAGGTAAGCCCCACCCATACGCCGCTGGCCAGAAAGCCAAAAATCGAAACGATCAGCAGCGTGATGATCCAAACTTCATTCATGATGTATTTCTTGCTCTTGCGAGGCCGGATGGCCCTTGAGGCGCCGTAGCGTTTCGTCAAGGATGGCGATAAAGAAGATGCAGGTGCCAACTGCCATGCCAATCTGGGGAATCCATAATGGCGTGGCGTCATCAGATGTCGACACGTCCTGATAGGTAAATGAATCCAGGACGAGTTTGAAACTGAAGACGGCAAGGCTGGCACTAAGGACACAAGCTATAAGCAGGGCAAAAATATCCAGGCGCATCTGACCTTTAGGCGGCAGGGCAGCTAAAAGCAGATTGACCCGTATGTGCTCGCCACGCTTGAAGGTGTGGCCCAGCGCCAGAAAGCCGGCGGCTGCCATGCTGTAGCCGGCATAGGCATCCAGGCCGCCTATATAGATACCCATCTGGCGCGTCACGATTGACGTGACAATAGCCGCCAGAACGCCAACGATAAATAGGGCGGCTAGGCCGCCCGACACCTTGTATAGCGTGTCAAGAAAACGGCGCATTGTTATTGTGTTTCCTTGAAGGCATCAATGACTTTCTGACCGTCTTCTCCGGCGCGCTCCAGCCATTCCGACAACATGACTTTACCGATTTCATCCAGGCCTTCTTTGAGCTCGTCGCTTGGTTTGTGGATTTCCATGCCGTTGTCCTCAAGCTGCTCAAGATACCATTGTGTTTTTTCTTCGGACAATGCCCAGCCACGCTGTTCGGCTTCTTCACCGGCTTTAAGCAGGGCCTCTTGGTTTTTGTCGCTTAACTGATCAAAAGCCTTTTTATTCACGATCACGGCATTACGAGGAAGCCATGCCTCGGTGTCGTAATAACGTTTGATGTATTCGTATACCTTGGTGTCCCAGCCGGTTGACCCAGATGTCATAAACGTGGTGACGGTGCCAGTCGCCATGGCTTGCGACAGTTCCGATGACTGGATGGTTACGGCCTGGGCGCCCACCAGTTCGGCAATACGTGCCGTAACAGGGCTGTAGGCACGCCATTTGACGCCTTCCAGGTCTTCGACGGTATTGACTTCTTTGTTGGCGAAAATACCTTGCGGTGGCCAGGCAACCGAATACAGCAGCATCATGCCCTGTTTGCCAAGCTTTTCATTTAGCCAGTCTTTTTGGGCCTGGTAAAGATCCCAGGCTGCATCGTAGCCAGTAGCCAAAAAGGGCAAACCGTCCAGAGCATATACCGGGTCTTCATTAGCAAAGTTGGTAAGCAGAATTTCGCCAATTTGCGCCTGGTTGCCTTGTACAGCACGCTTGATTTCGGGTGCCTTGAATAGAGAAGCATTGGTATGGAGCGTGATTTCAAAATCACCGTCCGAGTAGCTTTCAACGTCTTTAACAAACTCTTCCAGTGTTTGGGTGTGTAAGTTGGATGAAGGATAGGCGTTGGGGAGGTCCCATTTGGTGGCGGCCTGAGCAGTAAATGCCATTGCTACAGCCCCTGCGGCTGTTAGCAAACCCAGTGTTTTTTTCATGATTCGCTCCTTTGGTTACAGATAAAAATACGTTGGGATTGTAGTAGCGCCTGTCATTTTATGCCCGACGGTTCGTGGAGCCATGATACTCAACGTGTAACGGTAGGGAACACACGGACATGTAAACACTGAATTGCCCGTGCAAGAATGCGTTTATGTTGTGCCGTCAGCACAGCATAGTTTGTTCACTCACCCTCTACACATAGGACGGACCATGAACATAACCGACATTCCCGCCGCGCAAAAACCAGCGCTTAGTATGTTGATAGAAGATCATCGCAAGGTAGCCAAACTTGTGAAGGACTATCAATCCGAAAAAAGTCAGTCCAAACAAAAAGAGATTGTTGAAGAAATTGGACTGGCTTTACTGGCCCACACTGAAATTGAAGAAAAGCTGTTTTATCCGTGGCTTCGTGAAAAAGATGCTGACACGTTTGCGGACATGCTGGACGAAGCGTTGGTGGAGCACACGGCTATCAAGGATATCGTTAAAGACCTGCGTCAAATGGAGCCGGGCGATGAATTGTACGATGGCAAAGTAACTGTGGTCAGCGAATTTGTTGAGCACCACGTTAAAGAAGAAGAGGACGAGATGTTTAACGAGGTGATCAAACGCAAGGTTGATCTGAATGGCCTGGATGAGCAAATGAAGACAATGAAGGAAGATTTCATTGCCAAACACGCGCAGTAGGGCAAGAAACAGGTTTTATCAGTACGTATTTGTGGCTTGGGCACGATACTTGCTTAGTCCAAGAATATCACGCTGATTTGTGATGTATCTATCTTGGAGGTTTGCTATGGAACAAAACGATCCAAATCCCAATAAACACGCGTCTGCCTCTGGGGCAGAGATTGTGGGCGGCCCTAAAACAGATATGCAAGGCCCTGGGCCGGAGGTGATGGCTGCAAAAACATTGCAGTCCAATGACGTCTACAACAGACAGGATGAAAAGTTAGGGTCCATTCAGGACATTATGCTGGATGTGCAACACGGACGTGTTGCGTATGCGGTGTTGTCAAAAGGTGGGGTACTGGGCGTGGGCGATAAACTACACGCAATCCCATGGGGTGCCCTGACCCTGGACACCGATAGGAAGTGTTTCATTCTGGATGTAAGCGCCCAACGCATGGAAGAGGCCGAAGGTTTTGACAAGGACAACTGGCCGTCCATGGCTGATGAGGCATGGGCCAGAAAAACGTACGATGACTATGGCCAGCAACCTTACTGGCACAATCGTATGTAGTGCTATATAGAGGCTGACACTTGCAAACAAGTGCTTAAAGAAACCAAGGTTGTGGCGATATTAAACTGGCATAGCACAACTGCTATGCCAGTTTTTAGCCGCTAAAAAACGACTTCTTCGGGCACATCTTTTGGATCAATGTCAGCAAGCTCTAGACTGTCCATAATCCATGCACTGATCTGGCCAAGGTCTCGGTTGTAATCCATCCATACGTTTAAGAAATCACGCCAGTCCGTATTGTCTTCTTTCATGAAGGCAAAGTTTGACGTTAGGCCTAAAACAGGGTCGGTCAGCATGGAAAAATGGCCAATATCAGGATTTTTTTGTACTGCGGTCAGGCCCAGTAAAGCGGCAAAGACAGCACAGTCCACCTTTTTGCTTTGTAGCGCCATGGTGACTTCATCCCGCGAGGCAAAAGCGGTGATCTTGGCATCGGGTGCAAAGCGGCGGGCAGCCATTTCTTGTGTAGAACCAAGGTCCACGGCAATGCGCAGGTCTGGGTCGTTCAGGTCTGCCCATTTTTTTATGTTGATCCCCTCTGCTGCAACAAGCCCGTATGGGTGCAGGTAGGTTGGGTGCGAGAAACCGATAGAAAGTGCACGTTCCGGTGTGGCCGTCAATGCCAGGGCAACGTCAACCTTGCCCGACTGCAGCTGGATGACGGAGTCTCCATAGGTAGAATCCACATATTCAATGTCAACATCAAGAATGTCGGCAAGGTCTTTAGCCATCTCAACACAGGCGCCTGACCATTCTTTGGTGAAGGGATCGCGGACAAAATAGGGAGGCTCACCAACCAGCGCTGCGACGCGCAAGGTACCGGTACGCCTGACCCGCTCTAGTGTGGATTCGCCCTTCTTATCAGAGGACTTGGCATGGGCCGAGGACAAGGGCAGGGCCAGACCCAATGTTGATAGGGCGGCCATTTTGGACAAGTCACGGCGTGACATGTTTTTGGGTTTGTGGTCTGTATTTGCCATCGTGTTGTCTCCTTAGTGGATGGTTAGCAGTTATTGGACATAACAGCTAGCGGGGGCCTCTGTTATGCATTCCTTAAAGTTGAACAGAGCCTCAAGCTGGGCGGCTATATGGAATAAATGGTGCTCATCATGGTGTTTGCCCAGTAGTTGAACGCCATGAGGCACGCCAATGTCAGCCAGCATGGTTGGCAAGGC
>DAHVSI010000037.1 GCA_027324645.1 Castellaniella sp.
CAGGTCGGGCCATGAGGTATCAACATATTCGATGTCAACGCCCAACTCATCGGCCATGGCTTCGATAACATCAATGTCATGCCCTTCATAGCCGTCATCGGTCTTGATGGCAAAAGGCTTGTAATCGCCAGGTGTACCCACACGCAAGACGTTGTCATCCATGATCTTGTCCAGCCTGGGGCCCGCCTGCACGGCGGTGGTCATGGCCACGGCAAGGGTCGTACCCACCAAGGCCTGAGTCCATTTCTTCATTGTTGTCTCCTTGATTTATTCATTGAAGATAATTCGTGTAAGCGAATCATTATAAGCATGTGCCGCTACCGCTATTCTTTGTATTGATGAGTGCCCACAAACGGCTGTTGCGGCTGACCTGCTGTGTGATTGCCTTCCACAGCACCGTTTCGGTCGGTGCCATTAAGGTGACTTTTTTTCTGGCTCGTGTAACGCCGGTGTACAAGAGCTCTTTGGTCAGAACGGGACTGGACTGATCAGGCAGCACCAGAGCCACCCGATCAAACTCAGAGCCTTGCGACTTGTGCACCGTCATGGCATAGACCGTTTCAACGGCGGTCAGCCGGCTGGGCAGCACAAAGCGCAGCGCACCAGGGCTGTCATTGTCCGGGAAAGCCACACGCAACACATCGCCTTCTTTTGGATGCGGTACGCGCAACGCCACCCCAATGTCACCATTCATCAACCCCAAACCATAATCATTCCGGGTCACCATGACGGGGCGCCCTTCGTACCAAGGCTGATCAGGCCGCTGCGGCAGCGCTGCGGCCAGCACACGCTCCGCCAACTGATTAAGCCGATGCACGCCGTAAGGACCATCACGTACGGCGCACAACACCCGAAACTGGTCAAAGGCTTCCAGCACGCTAGCCGCCCAGCGCTGGTACGCAAGCTCATTGATATCCGAGCCCGCTGGCCGACTGGCGAGTTCAGCCAACCAATCCGCGAACCCTGTACGCAACAATGCCTCAAGATCTTGATCAAATGAGCCACGCTGATCGACATAATCAACGTCTTCATTGTGTGCAGTAAGCAAGGCCCGGACCCCGTCAGCGTCCATACGGTTAATGGCACCAGCCAACTGGCCAATTCCCGAATCCGTGCCAAAGCGTCGCGATTGACGCAGCATGACGGTCCGTTGTGCCAGCGGCTGGCTATCGGGCTGTGCGACGGTAAGCCCACGAGTGTCAATAGCCTGCCCACACAACGTCTTTAACTGTTCCAGGGTGTCAGGCGTGTACAACCCCGCAGCGGCATCACGGCATAGTTCGCCTAGTACCGCCCCGGCCTCAACAGAAGCCAGCTGATCCTTGTCCCCAAGAAAAATCACTTGCGCATGCGCCGGCACGGCTTGGAGCAGGTTGTACATCATCTCCAGGTCAATCATCGATGCTTCATCGACTACCAGGACATCCAGGTCCAGAGGATTGCTGGCATCATGCCTAAATCGGCGGGAATGCGGGGTGCTCCCTAGCAGACGATGCACTGTTGTGACGCGGGCCGGGATAGTATTGCGAATAGCCTCATCAACCGGCAATGTCGCAATCTGATGCGTAATCGATTCCGTCAGGCGGGCAGCCGCCTTTCCTGTGGGGGCGGCAAGCCGCAAATGCAATGGTTCGTCGTGTCCCCTAACGGCCTGCAGTTGCAACAGGGCAAGCAAGCGCAATACGGTTGTGGTCTTGCCCGTCCCGGGCCCACCGGTCACCAGCGTAAAACGGCCAATCGCCGCTAATGCGCAGGCTATTTTTTGCCAGTCATTGGCGTCGCTGGGTTCAAACAACGTATCCAGGTCGTGGGTAAACCGGCTATCTACCTGGCGTGCATTCAACAGGCGGGCATGAATACGGTCTGCCACAACCATTTCAAAGTGCCAGAAGCGATACAGGTAAATGTATTCATCCGCCAGAACCAGCGGCGCCGGCCGGAGTTCTGGACACGTTGTGGCGATGGCGCTTTCAGCCAGGCCAGACGACCAGGTTCTAGGCCCCTGCTTTGTCCACCATTGCCAGGGCGACACGGAGCACGCCTCTGGGTCGCCCGGCAAACTGGACAACGCTGCACTATCGTCCAGACGCAGGCAGATATGACCATCAGCGAGCGTCCGGCTAAGCAATGCAGCTAACGGTGCCATGTGGTGTGCAGAAGGCTCAAGCGATAGGCAAAACCGTGCAAACGCACGGTCGAGCGTCCGGATGTAACCGCCGTCCACCCATGCATCAAGTAGCTTGTCAGCTTCTGAACAGGACGAATGGAAGGCGGGTCGGATCGCATGCATCACACCACCTCCATTGCTGTATCACTGAATAGCTGGTCAAGGGCGGTAATGAGCGCCTTCGAGGGACGGGCCTGATGCATGCCCTGCCGCGGCCCGTCAACGCCACGCAGAAAAAAGTACACCACCCCCCCAACATCCCGATCATAGTCATAGTCGGGCAACCGGCTGGCTAGCAACCGGTGCAAAGCCAGTGCATACAGCGCGTACTGCATGTCGTACCGATGCTCTAGCACAGCTCGGTTCATGTTGTCATCGTCATAGTCGACCTCGTGCTGCCCCAAAAAGGTCGATTTATAGTCTGCAACAAAATAGCGCCCGTCCGCTGTAAATACCAGATCTATAAACCCTTTGAGCATGCCATTGAGCCTGTCAGGAACCAAGGCTGGACGCGGCATATCGGCTAGCACATGATGCGAGACAAGCGCATCAAGCTTGTCTGTACTGACGTCGCAGGCACCAATCCAGAACTCCATTTCCGTTTGCCACTGGTCAAGCCGGTCAAGGCGAAAACTTGCGCCGCCGGATAGACAAAAGTCCGTGCTCAAAAATGTTTCTAACCAGTGCACAAGCGTTTGGACATAATCCACATAGCCATATCGTTCGCACAATTGGTCAACAAGCTCTGCTCGTGCGGCAGGCGCATCAGGTACCTGCAGAGTATCCGGCTGCAGAGCAACTTCGAGCAGGCGATGCAGAAAGTTGCCTGTTGCCGGCCCCTTGGGCAAGGCGTGTATGCCCTGCGCCTCTCCGGCCACATCCGGTGTCCGCAGCGCAGGCACGGAGGGTTCATCGTCGGCAATAACCTGCGCGGCATGCGACAAGGCGTGGTTGCCGGGCTGGCTGGAACCCATTGTGCGCAAAGCACTATAAGAGGCAATCCACCATGGTTTCGGCCTTTTGCCACGATACTCACGCCAAACTGGCAAGAAGTCCTTGCGCTTGGTTATATAAGCGTCTGTTGTGGCGTCGGGCAGGGGAAGCAAACAGGTGTGTGGCGCCTCCGCCATCCGTTCCAGTGCCGGTAGCAAGTGCCCAATGTCCTTGACGCCTAGCAAGTGATGCAACGCACTACGAACCGGGTCGCCAGTTTCTTTGTCTACTTCGGCACAAATTCCCAACCAGCAGGCATAGCGGGCACGTGTAAGCGCAACATAGAGCAAACGCAAGTCTTCGGCGAGTCGTGCCTGGTCTGCTTCATGCAAAATTCTGGGGTCTGTTTCGCCTGCAGTAAAAAACCGTCTGTGACCGTCCAGCGAAAGCACAAAGCCTGATTTGGGCTTAAATGGTGTGCAACGGCTGGCAAAAGGCACAAAAACAAATGGATACTCCAGCCCTTTGGACTTGTGCACCGTCACTACTTTAATCAGGTGGTCATCGCTTTCAAGGCGCTGGATGTGTTCCTGCTCTGCCCGGTTAGGATCCGTACGGGCCAGTTGCAGAAACTGTATCAGAGCGGCCTGCCCATCCAGCTCGCTTGCAGCCTGCTGTAGCACCTCAGCCAGATGAAGCAGGTTGGTTAACCCCCGCTCGCCATGCATGGGTTGATTCATCAACCGCTGCGGCAGCTTAAAATCGTGAATCAGTCTGTGCAGCATGGGAAGTACGCCCTGCTGTGCCCAGCACGAGCGATACTCACGAAACTGCAAAACGGTCTGCTCCCAAAGGAGTTCGTCTTGCTGCAATGACTCCAGTTCCGACAGCTGCATGCTGAGCGTTGCCGTGGCCAAGGCAGCCTTAAGACTGCGTTCGTCTTCCGGATGCAGACATGCCTGAAGCCAAAACACCAGGTCCGCAGCCTGCTCGGACTGATACACGGATTCATCGTCGGACAGGTAAACAGACCGTACCCGACGCGCTGATAGGGCTAAACGAATCGCTCGCGCCTCGTACCGCGTTCGCACCAGCACCGCTATATCACTTGGCCGAATCGAGCTGGCATGTCCATCGGCTTCGTAGCAAGCGGTCTGATCATTTAACAACCGCACGATTTCTGTCGCACAGGCGGCTGCCATATCATCGTTATCCGGTTCAGGCGCGTCCGCCTCTTTGGACGCATACCATAAGGTCAAAGCCGGCTGTTCCTGATCCGCACACCTCCAACGCATCGCAGTATGTCGGGCTTCAACAGACAGAAACGGTACCGGTGCCTGCTGATCATGGGTCCGCATCAAAAACGCCCCCCCATCATGTGGGCGTTGCTCGGCTTGGTCGAACATGGCATTGACGGCGTGCACCATAGCGTTGCTTGAACGATGGTTGGTGCTGAGCGTGTAGTGACGTCCTGCTGTCGCGACGCGCGCAGTCAGATACGCATTGATGTCGGCCCCACGAAAACTGTAGATCGCTTGTTTGGGGTCGCCGATCAGGAATATTCCGTGCGTGTCATCGTTATCGGTCAAACCATAGATCTGCTCGAGCATCTGGTATTGAACCGGATCGGTATCCTGAAACTCGTCAATCAGGGCGACGGGAAATTGGCGTTTTATGGCTTGCACCAGGCGGTAGCCATGTTCTGACTGAAGCGCTCCCCGCAGATTCAAAAGCATGTCATCAAAGCCAATTTCTGTCAGGCGCGCCTTCTCGTCTACAAACTGGTGCCTGACATGGGCCACGGCGTGCCAGCGCATGGCATCAGCAAGCTCGTCCATCATCTGCGCGCTACGCGCCTGTAAGTTCTGGATCGCCTCCAGGGCCGGGTGCTGTGGTGCCTGGGACGGATCACGCCATGCCTCTGCCAGCCCTTCAGGTGTCAGCCGTCTCCAGGCAGAGTCGGTCAGGACAGGCTGTAACGCGTCGGGGTCGGCTGCCCAGGCTCGTAGGGCTTCCAGCCAAGTTGTCACATTAGCCAGTCTAAGCTTGCGACGGTCAAATGCATTGGCGTCGTCAGCGCTTTCAATTAGACCAGCCAACTCATCCGCCCAGCTGTGCCATGGCGCTTTCAGTTCGTTGAGCGCGCGCTGCATCGTTGCACGGCATGCATCGTGATGGGCTTGCAAGGGCGTATCGAGCAACTGTTGTGCCCCATCTGGCAACGGGACCGCGGCCGCCTCAACAAAAAACCTAATTTGTCGCCACAGGGAATCAGGCGTTTTCCACTGTTCATGTACCCAACTGGCACCCTGATCATCCAGCGCATAGCAATGCCTGCGCCAATAGTCTCGTACGACCTGCGCATATAACCGCTGATGATTCTTTTTGACTGTCTGAACAAACAGGCTGCCACTGTCAAAGGCGTGCTCGCGCAGCATTTTTTGCGCCCATCCATGGATGGTCATGATGGCAGCCTCGTCCATCCATTGCGCGGCTGTGTCCAAGCGCGTGGCACAAGCCGGCCACTGTGTGTGCGGGTAATCATCAGCCAGCTGTTGCAGAAATGGATCGTCAGGCTGTTGCTGTTCGCGAAATACCGCAGCCGCCTCAACCAATCGTGACCGTATACGGTCCCTGAGCTCCCGCGTGGCCGCTTCGGTAAAGGTCATGACCAGAATCTGCTGGGGCAGCAGCGGTCGCGAAAATGCTTCTTCATGACCATGCTGCAAAATCAGGCGCAGATACAGGGCGGCAATCGTATAAGTTTTCCCTGTACCGGCGCTTGCCTCAATCAGCCTGCTGCCATGCAGGGGAAATTGCAGGGGGTGTAATGGAGTCGCCATGGTCAGCCCCCCGATGACCGTCTGGGTGGTGCCTGTAGATCATGGCTGTGCAACAAGCCGTACAGGTCAGTAGCAAGGGACATGAATTCACCATTGGCCGTCAAACTGTCAAAATCCGGATACTCACGCTTTAACGTGGGTTGCTGATCACGCAGGCTGGACACATGCCAGCCATCGCCTTCATACGCAGTCTTTGCTTTTTCCAGCGCCTGCTGGCGGTGCTGCCCGGCAGTGACATTGCTTTTGGGCTTGCTAGCCAGCCCTGCCAGCCAGGCTCCGGCAACGACTGGGTCCACCGGCAAGGGTCTGGCCATACCTTGACGCCACCAGTTCAGCCATTGGTCCAGCTGGTCGCACGCCTGCTCGTGCCCAAGCGGAGCCATGAACAGGCTACGATCAGAGCCAACCAGCGTAGTCGTAAGGCTCAAACCTGCTGCATGGCATAAAACATGTGTGACCCAAGCCGGCAGCAGTCTGTGCCACTTCCATTTCCCACGCGACCCAATCTCGCCCACATACGGCTCCACAATCTGCAGGGCCCCTGAGGACGACATGTAAATGCCCGATATACGGTCCTCAAAGCGCAGCCCATCGGCAGTATCCCAGGCCACCCGCTGTGGCTTGTCACGCACAGTCCATCCTTGGATGGTGTCAAGAAACGCTTGGACCTGGCTGACAATGGTCTCGGTCAGCGTCTCAGTAATCAGCCCTGAAAACGGCGCCAAGGGCAGTTCGCCACTGCGGGCCAGCCTTGCCAGGCTATTGCTTACCGCAGTGCGTACATCCCCGTCTTCACCTGCAGCAATGCCTGCATATAACAGTTGCTGCTGAATCTTGTAACCCTGCAAAGCGTCTATCGCAAAGGGTTCATCATCTTTCTCTTCTTGCTCTACCTCGTCCAGATATACCTTGAAGCGATGCGCAAAAAACTGCGGTACAGGCTTTCTAAGAAACCGCAGCAGCTGTTGATAATCAAGCGCATCATCAAGTAACTGCTCGGACAAAACCTCCTGCCCTGGCCCATCGGCATCCCGATGATGCGCAGCGGCCCAGTCACCAGCATACGTAAACAGATCGGGCGTTTCACCGTCAAAGTACCGCACACTGAACGGCTGCAAAGGGTGGGTTGTTGTCAGGCTATCCATGACAGGGCTTTGGCCAGTTCCTGTTCTGGTGCGGTTAACGTGGTCCCGTAGTTGGGCAACTAATACTGAAGGCGGCCGTACGCTGTCATCCTGTTCACTTCGCCCCACCCAACTGATCAATACAGCCTGCCTGGCTGCAAGCAGTGCTTCAAGCAGCAGGTATCGGTCATCTTCACGGCGCGAACGGTCGCCGGGTCGATAATGATTAGCCATCAGGTCAAAGTCGGGCGACTGTTGTGTACGGGGATAGGCCCCATCGTTCATGCCCATCAGGCACACAATTTTGAACGGGATGGAACGCATCGGCATGAGCGTGCAGAAGCTGACACCGCCCACTAAAAACCCACGTCCATCATCCTGCTGTTCAAGCTCATTCAGCCAGGCATCGCGTGCCACGCACAGGTCCAGAGGCTCAGTGAAGCCTGCCTGTGCGCACGCTGCCGCCCACTTCTCGCCGGCCTCTTGCAAGGCATGGCACAAGAGTTCGTCCTGCGCAGTAACCGGAGAGAAAAACGTATCAAGCAGACGATTAAACCGCTGCACCCATTCAACGGGACTCCCCTGGTGACCCAGCCACTCCTGCGCATGTTGCAGTGCAGCAAACAGATCTACCAGAGGGCCTAGTGATGCCGCCTCCAGGCCAGCCACCTCCGGGTAGGGTTGGATGTCCATAAAGGCATCTGTATCCCCCATCGCATAGCCCATCAGCATGCGCTCAATACCAAACTGCCATGTGTTTTGCATCAAACCCTTCGCCTGCCCTAACCCGGCACGGTGGTCGGCGTTCAGCCCCCACCTGATTCCCCCTTCGTCCATCCACCGCTGCAGCAGGGGCACATCCTCTTCCCTGATCCCAAAACAGTCACGTACTGCCGGCACATCCAGCAATGCCAACATGTCGGTCGTAGACATGCGCAGCTCGGGCAAATGCAGCAGCAGCTCGACAGCCACAAGAAACGGGTCGTGACCGCGCTCGCCCTGGTCGGCCACACTGAAGGGAATATAGCGTGCATCATTGGGGGAAAACTGCCCAAATACTGCCTGAATGTGCGGTGCGTAGTGGTCAATGTCCGGAACCATGACGATGACGTCTTTGGGTTGCAGTGCCGGATCACACTCAAACCTATTCAACAGCTGATCGTGCAGAATCTCGACCTCACGCTGTGGCCCATGAGCAATATGAAAATGTAAAGACTCATCGTCCTCAACAGGGTGATCCTGCCATGTGCACCGGCTCTCTGCTTCAGGACGCTGATGCAAAATATCGTTTTGAAGCTGGGCCAGCAAGCTTGTAGCGGGCATGTCATCAAACAGATCAATACGCTGGTGCTGGGCTTCAAAGTACGGACGGTAAGTAGCTGGATCGTCACAGGTTTCCAGCAATGCGATGTAATCCCTACCCTGCTTGCCCCATGAGGCCAGCAAAGGGTGGGCATGCTGATGCAAATTTTCTTCATCAAGATGGCCTGGCTGCCCGGGGCGGCGCGTATGGCGCCGGGCTTGCTGTAGCAGCAAGTCTTTGTCCGCCACAATATCGCCCCAATAATATTGGCACGGATTGTGGACAAAAAGCATGACCTGGGAAAAACGCGCCATGGCTGCCAGCGCTTCAAGTGTTTGCGCGGGCAGCGAAGAAATGCCAAATACAACCAGCCGGCGTGGTAGCCCATTGGGGGCACTTGCTGCATGCGTCAGCCGGTCAATAAAGCGGGGGTGAACGCCCGCGCGGCTACTGCTCATGGCATCGTCACCGATATCCTGGAGCAGACCGCGCCACACATGGGCCTGCCATTGGACGGTATCCGTCTGCTGCGAATCCGGTTGCGCAACCCCGCGCAGGTCATCGACGCCTCGGGACCAGTCATCCAGCCAATCGGCCCGATACACCTGATACTGGTCGAACACATCGGCAATCTGCTCGCACACTTGCAGACGTCGGCGGCCCTCTTCATCGCCTTGCAGATAGCTACGCACGGGCGCCAGCACCGGATCATCAAGCAGTTGGGGAAGCAGGCGCATCAGGCGCCAGACAAGATTATTCTTATCAAGTGGCGAGTGTTGAGCAATAGCCTGGTCGGACAGGACGACACGATAGATGTACCACAAAAACTGAGCCGGCAGTGTGGTACGCAAACTGGCCGCAATACCTAACCCGGACTCATGAGCCAGCGCTTGCTTAAGCCACTGCGCCATGCCAGTGCTTTGTACCAGAATAGTTTCGGGCTCAAGCGGCAAAAGGGGATGTTGACGCAACCAGTAAACAAGCAGATCGCGCAGCTGCTCCATGCGATTGCCATGGATCACCATCAAGCCTGGCGTCAGCGTGGTTGCTTTGTCGGTCATGAATACGTCTTGATTGGGTACGGGTTGGGCCAAATGTATTGTGCCCTTGTGTACCACGAATCAGGACGTTAGTGACAATTGAAATGATAGGTACCGACAGCTTGGCCGGCCGTGAGCAAAACAAGGTTGATCGAGCACTGGTCGCCCTCACCCAGTGTGATGGAAAACTGGCTTAGTGCCGTGGGCTGGTCTGCAGGCGCATGCACCTCGCCGCCCTGGGCAAGCCGCAGCGAACCCGTTGGACCTTCCCTGATTGCCGTCAACCGATACTGGAGGTCCTGGTCTTTTTCTGTCTGAACATACGGCGTCATGATACTGGGTTGCGCATCGGGAATCGTATCCAGCCACACCTGTAGATCTAAATCAGCAACAAGCATTGCATTCTCGTAGCTAAAAAACGGTTAAAAAAGCACAGGCGTGTCCCGCAGGACAGCCTGTGCATCAAAACAGCCATGCATGGCTGTACTCATCGACTTACCAAGCGCCCACCTGAGTGATGGAGCTGTTGTTGGCCGTACCAAACTGGCTGGCATTAGCTGTTGCGTACGATCCGCTTTGCGACACCGTTGCAAGGTTGCGTGTACCTGCCTGATAGATGTTGGCGTCTTGCACGCGACCGTTTTCCTGAGAGACTTCGCCGTAGTTAGACTGACCGGACTGGGCAATCTCTGCATCCTGCCCGTCGCCGTTCCACTGCCTGACGTTGGCATCGTTTTTCAGACCAGCTTGATAGATGTTGGCATCCTGGTTCTGGCCATCCCACTGTGTGGTCACGCCTACGTTACGTGTGCCGGCCTGATACACATTGGCAACTTGCCCAATGCCATTACTCTGGTTCGTCGTCGCCTGGTTTTTTTGTCCTTCCTGGACCACGTCGGACTCAGCATTGCGGGCATTGGTTTGTGTGGCGTTAGCCTGGTTAGCCCGCCCAGCCTGCCAGACATCTACATCACTGTTGCTGGTGTTGTCCTGTGTGGCGTTACCGCTGTTCCAGCTGCCTTCCTGGCCAATATAGGCTGTGGCATCACCGTTATACAGCTGCAGGATTTCGGCGTCGTTTTTAAAGCCCGACTGGTAGGTTTCCGCATCGTTGGCGGATGGTGTGCCATGATGGCCACCTGCATAAGCAGCTGAACCAAACGCTAAGGCAAGACCGGAAGCAAGTACACAAAGTTGGATTTTCATGATGATCCTCCTGAGAATCTAGGGATAAACAAGGCCTGTGGGTCCCGAAACGTTGCCCGGCGGCCTCAATACCGGGTTTCGCAAAAGAGCTTGTCCTGACTTGCAGGATCAGCGGAAAACTGTGATGCTCATCCCATTGCCTATTTGATGCAAAGGCACGGCCGAGCCGGGCCGGGTCTGGACAATGGTGGCGCTGTTCATGTTGCCGTACTGCACAGCGTTGGCTGTACTGTGATCCGTCATCTGGTTAATGGAAAGCTGGTTGTGGCTGCCTGTCTGGTTGCCGGATGCCAGGTTGTTGTAGCCATCCTGAAAATAGGTTGCCGTATTGTGTGTACCCAGCTGCTCTGAATACACCGTGTTATTGGCACCCCGCTGGTCTATGGCTGTGTCATTGCCGTGCCCACGCTGGCCGGCCCAGGCTGTTGCCGACGTTCCCTGCTGGTTGATGCGGCTGTTGTTATGCGTACCGTGTTGCACGCTGGCAGCCTGCATCCCTCCCGGTGCCAGCTCCGACGGCGGCAGCTCGGGCATATATGACAAGTCCCGCGCCTGCACGCCGGCCGGCTGCAACGCCAGCAATACGGCTGCTGTCAATGCGGTCATGACCAATAATCTGCGTTGAGCAATCATGGTGGGTTTCTCCTGACCGTGTCGTTGGTCGGTGGACATGCGTAAATGGTTAGTCGAAGTCATTCGGATGCTCCTGCAGCCGTTTTGGGTACAGCGTCAAGTTTGCGCCGCTCAGTACGCACGGCATAGGTATCAGCGGTCTTGAGATAGTGCTGCAGTAGGGGCGAATCCCAGTCATCAGGGTTTTTGAGTGCCCACAGGTTGTCCCGGATGCCCTGCACAGTCATGTGCATGACCGCTGCGTCAATGGCCTCCTTCACTGCTAGCTGAGCGGGCTCGTTGCTGGTGTAGCCCCCTTCTATTTCCAGCAAGTCGTAGTAGTTCACAAAGCGGAAATAGCTTGGCTGCACTTCGTACGAATAAATGGTTTTGGTAGTCGAGATGCTGTTCAGCACAGTGCCTGAAAACACATCAACAGCACGCAAATTCACAGTGACCTGGTCCACGCTGTATTTGGTGGACATGCCAATACCAAGAAACTGAGCCCCCAGGCCGCCGGTTTTGGTATTGCTGTCGTAGGCCACAATGCCGCCTTCCAGAATGATGCTGGCAGGCAACAGGTTGGGAATCTGGTTACCGTTGTCCTCCAGCGCACGCAGAACCCGACGCTCGGTGAGCAAGGATTGCAGTCCCTCGCGTTCTACAGGCGTATACCAGCCGGAATCCCGTAACGACTTGACCAGCAACGACGCAGCGCCTTGTGTGACAGCTGTTGAAAAAGAGCTGTCGGGCTGTGGCTTGTATTGCCCGGTCTCGTCCCTGAAACCGTAAACTGCCGCCACAATCTTGTTCTGAGGATCCGGCAAATCAAGCAAATCCACCGTCGACGCAGAAGGCGGTGTCAGTTCGGCCGCATTTTTTGTCTCGGCGGGTTCTTGCAGGACACCACAAGATGCCAGCAGGACGACTGACAGCACGCTGCTTATCCGTGTCATCATCTTGGCCG
>DAHVSI010000039.1 GCA_027324645.1 Castellaniella sp.
GGCCAAATACAAATCAGAATACAAGCTGTCCACTGTGGCTGGCCCCACCTTCCCCTGGGGGAAGGGCGCCGAAATCTGGATTGACCTGGTGCGCGAGCGCACTGATGGCCGCATCAATATCAAGCTTTATCCAGGCGTATCCCTGGTACAGGGCGACCAAACCCGCGAATTCCCAGCCATCCGCCAGGGCATCATCGACATGGCAGTGGGCTCAACCATTAACTGGTCCCCACAGATCAAGCAAATGAATCTGTTCTCCATGCCATTCCTCATGCCCGATTATGCCGCCATTGACGCCCTCATCCACGGCAAAATCGGCGAAAAAATGTTTGAATACGTCGAAGACGCCGGCGTCGTCCCTCTGGCCTGGGGTGAAAATGGCTATCGTCAGATCAGCAACGCCAAGGTAGACATCACCCAGCCCGAAGACCTGAAAGGGCTCAAGCTGCGGGTTGTTGGCTCGCCCCTGTTTATCGATATTTACGAAGCATTGGGTGCCAACCCCACACAAATGAGCTGGGCTGACGCTCAGCCTGCACTGGCCACAGGCGCTGTCGATGGACAGGAAAACCCCCTTGCCACGTATGTTGCGTCCAGCCTAAACGAGGTTGGGCAAGATCACATCACGCTCTGGAACTACATTGCTGACCCACTGATTTTTGTGGTCAACAAAGAAATCTGGGCATCCTGGTCTGAAGAAGATCAGAAAATCGTGGCCGAGGCGGCGCGTGATGCCGGTAAGCAGCAAATCGAGATTGCCCGCAAAGGTGTCACCCCCGAAGACCCTTCCCTGCTTAAAGAAATCGAAGAACTGGGCGTGACCGTCACCGAACTGGACGAAGATCAGCACGATGCTTTTGTCGAGGCAACCAAGCCGGTGTTCGACAAATGGCGTGAGCGTATTGGTCCCGACCTGGTCGACCAAGCGCTTGAAGACATTGCAGCACGCGAATAACTGTATTCGCCACGAGCCGGCATAAGCCGGCAACACTCTACCTATAATATATGTAACACTTAGTGTTTATTTGCTGGAGGAGCTCTCATGAAAATTCGTACCTTCGTTGGCGCAGCGGCCTGTTCGCTGGCGGCCCTGTTCATGGCCGGCACCGCTTCTGCGGCCGACTATAAATCTGAATACAAAATGTCGCTGGTCGTTGGACCGGCTTTCCCCTGGGGTAAAGGCGGCGAGATCTGGGCAGACCTGGTGCGCGAGCGCACCGATGGCCGCATCAATATCAAGCTGTATCCGGGCGTATCCCTGGTACAGGGCGACCAAACCCGCGAATTCCCAGCCATCCGCCAGGGCATCATCGACATGGCAGTGGGTTCAACCATTAACTGGTCTCCACAGATCAAAGAAATGAATCTGTTCTCCATGCCGTTTCTCATGCCCGACTACGCCGCCATTGATGCTCTCATCCACGGCAAAATCGGCGAAAAGATGTTTGAGTACGTCGAAGATGCCGGCGTCGTTCCACTGGCCTGGGGTGAAAATGGTTACCGCCAGATCACCAACTCCAAGGTAGACATCACCCAACCCGAAGACCTGAAAGGGCTCAAGCTGCGGGTTGTGGGCTCGCCCCTGTTTATTGACATCTTTGAAACCCTGGGTGCCAACCCCACACAAATGAGCTGGGCCGACGCACAGCCCGCTCTGGCCACGGGTGCTGTCGATGGCCAGGAAAACCCATTGTCCATTTACACAGCTTCCAAGCTGCACGAAGTCGGACAGAAACACGTGACGCTTTGGAACTATATTGCTGACCCGCTGATTTTTGTGGTCAACAAAGAAGTCTGGGAGTCCTGGTCCGAAGAAGATCAGGAAATCGTCGCCGAGGCGGCTCGTGATGCGGGTAAACAGGAAATCGAAATTGCCCGCAAGGGTGTCACTCCCGAAGACCCTTCCCTGCTTAAGGAAATCGAAGAACTGGGTGTGACCATAACCGAACTGGACGAAGATCAGCACGATGCCTTTGTCGAGGCAACTAAGCCGGTGTTCGACAAATGGCGTGAGCGTATTGGTCCCGACCTGGTCGACCAAGCGCTTGAAGACATCGAGGCACGGGAGCAATAACCCGCAGAGCGTTTATTCCCGCACCTTGCATGCAACACTGCGGCCTCCACTACTGTGGCGGCCGCAGTTGTTTTTGGCCCGTCAATCAAGGGCTTGCAATGCTTGCCGCAAATCAGCAATCAAATCGTCTGGGGACTCCAGCCCCACGTACAAACGCACCAGCTGCCTACCCTGCTGGCCCTGCCAATAGCCGTGGGGTTCCAGCATGCCCGGGTTGACCAGCTGAACCAGGCTTTCAAAGCCGCCCCATGAGAAGCCAATCCCAAACAGGGTGAGGGCATCCACGAAACGCCGGGCCGCCTTCACATCACAGTCCAGTGCAATGGACAAGAGCCCATTGGACCCATGACAATCCCGCTGCCACAATGCGTGGCCGGCATCTTCTGGAAACGCAGGGTGGTAGACCTGTTTCACTGCAGGCTGGCCGGCCAGCCACTGTGCGACTTGCAGGCCGCCGGCCGCGCTTTGGCGCAAGCGCAGCGGCATGGTGCGCGCGCCCCGGATTGCTAGCCATACATCATCGGCACTGATCGCATACCCCATTGCGTAGTGTGTTTCATCAATACGGTCGGCCAGGGCCCGGTCGTTTAGCACCACAGCGCCCAGCATCAGGTCGGAATGCCCGGCCACATACTTGGTGCCGGCTATCACCGATACATCGACACCCAGATCAAGCGGGTAGTACAAGCCGCCGGTACCCCAGGTGTTGTCTGTCACCAAAATCAAGTTGTGTTTGCGGGCAAAGTCGGCCAGCATCGGCATATCCAGCATCTCAAGCAGCAAAGATCCTGGTGACTCAACATACAGCACCCGGGTTTCAGGGGTAAGCGACTGCTCAAGACTGGCCGCGTCTGCCCGACTGTACTGCACGGCAATGCCCATGCGGCTTAGCACACCCTGGTCCAGTCTGCGCACCGGTGCATACGCGCAATCGGCTACCAGAACGGTATCCCCGCTGCCAAGCAAGCTTAGCAGTGCCAGCGTAATCGCGGCCATGCCAGAGGGTGCCAAAAAGGCATGGCTGCCATGTTCGATCTCGCAAAAAATGTCTTCCAGGGCCCGGTGCGTTGCCATGCCCGCACGTCCGTACGTCTGTTCCCGGCTGCCTGCCGCCTTGCGCCGGGCAGTCTGATCAAGCGCATCAAGAGAACGAAACCGTATGGTGCTGGCCCGCATGCTGGGCAACGGGACAGGGGCTGTACCAGTGTCCTGGTCAAGGGGCGCCATGGCGGCATGTTGCAAATAGGTATCAAGCGTGTGGTCAGAATCGTCAGACATAGTTTCAGGCGGCCTTGCTTTTGAGTCACAATAAGATTGGTTCATCTTAAACGAACGCGCCTCTGCAACGCCATGCTTTCCCCTGATATTGCCCTATCCTTTACCGGCGCCGCGATACTGCTTGCCCTCGCACCCGGGCCTGACAATCTGTTTGTCCTGGCCCTTGCCTCAACGCACGGACGCAAGGCCGGCATGCTGGTTGTACTGGGTTTATGTACTGGCCTGATCGGCCATACGCTGGCAGTTGCGCTGGGTCTGGCAGCGGTATTTGCCGCCTCACCAACTGCATTTTTTGTGGTCAGGCTGTGTGGGGTTGTCTATCTGTTGTACTTGGCATGGCAATCATGGTGCGCAGCGGCCCAGACACCGGATGGCGTGAACCCCTATGCACCCGGCCGATGGGCCCTTTACCGCCGCGGCATTGTCATGAACCTGACCAATCCCAAGGTCACCCTATTTTTTCTGGCCTTTCTGCCGCAATTCACCAGCCCTGAACATGGCTCACTCGCAGCGCAAAGCATGACCCTTGGCGGCCTGTTCATGCTTTCCACCCTCGTGGTTTTTGGGGCAATCGCCTGGTCTGCAGGGGCCATCGGCGAACGACTGCGTCGGCGCCCGGGCATCCAGACCTTGCTGCACCGCCTAACAGCGGTGGTGTTTGTAGGGCTGGCGATCAGGCTGGCGCGTGGCTAAGCACTTGCCCGTACAAAGCGGATAACCCCATCGTCATCCTGCCGGCGCTGCAACTGGCCATCGTGATACAGCGCGTGCAAGTGCGCCAGCGCCTCGCCCATGGCAAATGTCAGCTGATGCAAATCCAGCTTGCGCCGAAACAACACTGGCACGATATCGGCTGCACTGTGCGGCGTGGCACAGGCCTGCACCACCTCTTCCAGACGTTCATCATGGTGGGCATGCTGCTGGGCAATGCGTAGGTGGGCGCCCCGGAATGGCCGCCCATGAGAAGGCAGAACCAGGGTGTCGTCGGGCAGATCGTCGTAGGCATCCAGAGAGCGCAGATACGCCGGCAACGGATTGCCTTCGGGTTCAAAATTGTGCACGCTGACGTTGGTGGAAATGCGCGGCAGCAGCATGTCGCCGGAAATGAGCGTATGGATGCCATCACAATAAAGCGATGCGTGCTCTGGTGCATGCCCGTAACCAACAATGATGCGCCAGTCCCGGTCTCCTATGGTCAGCGTGTCGCCGTGCATCAGGCGTACGAACTCGTCGGGCACCGCGGGCACCAAGTCGGGGTAATACGTAGCACGCTGACGAATCTGCTCCTGTGCGTCCGGGTCCAGCAACCCATGGCGGGCAAAAAATTCGGCAGCCGCTGGTCCACTGGGCCCCGCAGCCTGACCGGTGGCATCCACGTGTGACCAGTGGCGGGCGGTAATGTAATCCGTCATGGTCATGTAAAGCGGTACCTGCCAGTGCTTGCACAGCCAGTCCGCCAAGCCCACATGATCAGGATGCATGTGCGTCACAATCACCCGCAATATGGGCAGCCCTTGCAGGACATTTTCAAACACCTGCTTCCAGCGCTCACGCACCTCGTCCCGGGCAACGCCACAATCCACGACGGTCCAGCCCTCGCGCCCGTCGATCGTATCGCGCAACAACCACAGGTTGATATGGTCGAGAGCGAACGGCAGAGGCATGCGTATCCACCACACATCATCCGCCACTTCAATGGCATGGCCGGGCTCGGGCAAGGTGTCTTTCCAGGGATATTCCAGTCTGGATTCGTTAGATGTCATGAATACTCCATCACAGGTCTGGCCAGCAACACGCCGACTGTGGCATGATAATTGACGTTTACGTAAACTGCAAAACTATCGTCACTCGCCTATGTCAAAAAAAACCTGGACTATTTCCGAGCTCGCAAACGAATTTTCCATTACGCCTCGCACCATCCGGTTTTACGAAGACCAGGGCATTGTCTCGCCCACCCGGGATGGACGCAACCGTGTATACGCACCGCGCGATAGAACACGGCTTCGATTGGCCTTACGTGGCAAGAGACTAGGCTTGCAGCTGTCCGAGATTGTCAGCCTGATTGACATGTACGATGGCCCGGGCGCCACCATGGCCCAGTTACAGCATTACATGACCGTGCTTGCCCGGCATCGCACGTTGCTTGAGCGCCAGCGTCACGACATTGAACAGACCCTGGCTGAAATTGATGAACAACAACGCCACTGTGAAGCGCTGCTGGCGCAACGCGAGCAGGATGAGATCCACACACCGGCCGAATCCTAGGGTAAACCCTTGTATATTACGTTTACGTAAACGTAATATAAAGACCATGCCACGCTCATCGCCTTGCGCACCAGATTAGCGTATTGCCAATAGTTTGCCCTGCCCCAGGGCCCCATCAGGAGTCTCTTATGAATCTTCCCGGCCTCGATTTCAATCTGGGCAGCGATATTGACATGCTGCGCGACGCTGTACGCAATTTTGCACAAGCCGAAATTGCCCCCCATGCAGCCAACATCGACCAAAGCGATCAATTTCCCATGGATTTGTGGAAAAAATTTGGCGAGCTGGGTCTGCTGGGCATGACGGTAGACGAAGGCTGGGGCGGGACCAACATGGGGTATCTGGCGCACATGATCGCCATGGAAGAAATTTCCCGTGCCAGCGCTTCAGTGGGCTTATCTTATGGCGCCCACTCCAATTTATGCGTCAACCAGATTCACCGTAACGGTACAGATGCCCAAAAACAAAAGTACCTGCCTGGCCTGGTGTCCGGCGAACATGTTGGGGCTCTGGCCATGAGTGAAGCCGGCGCCGGTTCGGACGTAGTCAGCATGACTTTACGGGCCGAGGACAAGGGTGACCATTACGTGCTTAATGGTTCAAAAATGTGGATCACCAACGGGCCAGATGCCGATACCCTGGTCGTCTATGCCAAAACGGATCCCGCTGCCAAACAACGGGGCATCACCGCGTTCATTGTTGAAAAAGGCTTCAAGGGCTTTTCCGTAGCGCAAAAGCTGGACAAACTGGGTATGCGCGGCAGCCATACGGGTGAGCTCGTCTTTGAAGACTGTGAAGTACCCGCTGAAAACATACTGGGCGAACTTAATGGCGGCGTCCGTGTTCTTATGAGCGGCCTGGACTACGAGCGCGCCGTCCTGGCGGGCGGCCCCTTGGGCATCATGCAGGCCGTGATGGACGAGGTGGTCCCTTATATCCACGACAGGAAACAGTTTGGACAGTCTATTGGAGAATTCCAGCTTATCCAGGGAAAAATGGCCGACTTATACACCACATTGCAGGCCAGCCGCGCCTTTTGCTATACCGTAGGCAAAAATCTTGATCAGCTAGGCGCCGACCATGTGCGCGAAGTGCGTAAAGACTGCGCGGCGGTCATTCTATATTGCGCCGAAAAAGCCACCTGGATGGCCGGCGAGGCCATTCAAATTCTGGGCGGCAACGGCTATATCAATGAATTTCCCGTTGGACGACTATGGCGTGATGCCAAGCTGTATGAAATTGGCGCCGGCACCAGTGAAATTCGCCGCATGCTCATTGGTCGCGAACTCTTCAACGAAACCCGGTAATCATGGCACCTGCTGCAGACCATTTGCATATTGAGCAGGTCGCGGGCCCCACCTTGTCCCCCCAATCCGTGGCGGCCCAAATCCTGCAAGGGTTTGACCGGCACTATGCGCTATTTCGTTATAGTGGCCAGCGCGCCAAGGCCCTGTTCGAGTCACGCAACTGGTCCGGCATTCAGCGCCTTTCGCGTGAGCGCATCGCCTATTACGACACCCGTGTCACGGAATGTACGCAGCGCCTCAGGCAAGCACTTAGGCATCACCACACGGCGCAGGCCATGCCTGATGCTGACACCGCTCTGACGTCCGGTCAGCTGCAATTCTGGCAGGCCGTCAAGACCGAATACATCCGGCTGCTAAGCAACCACCTGCAGCCAGAGTGTGCTGAAACCTTCTTCAATTCGGTCTCGTGCCGCATTGTGGATCGTGACTATTACAACAATGATTTCATGTTTGTGCGCCCCGCCGTGGCGACCGAATACATGCAGGGCCTGCAACCTTCATACCGCGTTTATTACCCGCTTACTGAAGGGCTGCTCAGCTCAATCCAGACGATTTTCACAGACTTCGGACTAGCCGCGCCGTTTGCTGATTTACCTGCCGACTCGCGTCGCACCGCCCGGCGTGCTGTCCATGAGCTCAGACAGCTCTTGCCCACAGAAACTGACCGCCGTATTGCTGCCGATTGTCAGATACAAGTCCTGAAATCTCTGTTCTACCGTAACAAGGGGGCCTACATTGTGGGGCGCCTGGTCAACCATGGCACCGTCTATCCGTTTGCCATTGCCCTTTTGCACACACCAGCGGGCAAGGTGCGCCCCGATGCGCTGCTTTTCAGCAGCGACGACCTGAGTACGCTGTTCAGTTTCACACGTGCCTATTTTCTGGTCGACATGGAATCACCCGCTCCGTATGTGCAGTTTTTAAGCACACTGTTCCCACGCAAGCCCAAGGCTGAAATCTACACTGCCATTGGCCTGCAAAAACAGGGCAAGACCCTGTTTTATCGTGATTTTCTGCAGCATCTGGATCACTCTCACGATCAGTTCGACATGGCTCCCGGCATACGGGGGCTGGTCATGACGGTATTCACCCTGCCGTCTTATCCCTATGTCTTCAAAATGATCCGCGACCGCATCAACAAACAGGGCATGAACAATGCCATGGTGCGGGGCAAGTACCAACTGGTCAAAAAGCATGATCGCGTGGGCCGCATGGCAGACACATGGGAATACTCACAGGTAGCCCTGCCCAAGCATCGTTTTTCCCAGGCACTGCTCGACGAATTGCGTGACCAGACGCCCAATCAGATCGAGATCACCGACCACACCGTCATCCTGCATCACGTGTACATCGAGCGGCGCATGACCCCGCTCAACCTCTACCTCACCAAAGCCAGTGATGCCAGCCTGGATGCCATCATCCGGCAATACGGCCAGGCCATCAAAGAATTAGCGGGCGCCAACATCTTTCCGGGCGACATGCTGTTCAAAAACTTTGGTGTCACGCGACTTGGCCGTGTTGTGTTCTACGATTACGACGAAATCCAGCGCATGACCGAAATGCATTTCCGAAGAATACCGCCGGCCCCCAATGAAGAGGCAGAAATGGCCAGCGAGCCTTGGTATCCCGTCGGGCCAAACGATGTTTTTCCAGAGGAATTCCGCTTTTTTCTGCTAAGCGACCAGCGTGTGCGCAACGCCTTTCTTGCCAGCCATCCCGACCTGCTTGAGGCAGAATGGTGGCAAGCCGTGCGCGAGCAGGTTGCCATGGGCCGTATCGAAGACATTTTTCCCTATGAATCAAGCCGACGCCTTGGCACCATTGCAGGTTCGGCCAGTCCCCAGCACTAACCGTCACCAGTTTCCAGGAGTCAACCATGTCCGACCCTATTGTTATCGTCTCAACAGCCCGCACCGCCATGGGCGCCATGTCGGGCAGTCTGTCATCGCTCGCCGCTCATGAGCTGGGCGCAGCAGCCATCAGCGCCGCCGTTGAACGCGCCGGCGTAGCTCCCGACAGTGTCAATGAAGTATTGATGGGCAACGTGTTGCAGGCCGGACAGGGCCAGGCACCCGCCCGTCAGGCTGCCCTGGGCGCTGGCTTACCCCTTTCTGCAGGCTGTACAACCGTGCATAAAGT
>DAHVSI010000040.1 GCA_027324645.1 Castellaniella sp.
ATACCGGGCAGGAAGGGCCACAAACCGTGGAGCCATCTGCCCGCTCTGCGCATCCACAAACGTCACGTACCCGGACTGCATTGCCCGATGGGCTGCCGCGCCCGCGACGCTACTGGGCCGTGCTCACGCTCATGTCCGTATTGGTGATCGTGGTGCTGGACTCGACCATGGTCAACGTGGCGTTGCCCACCATCGCTCAAGAGCTGGACATTTTGGCGTCCGACGTCGTGCGGGTGGTCATTTCATACAACGTCACGGTTGTCATTACACTGCTGATTTTTTCGGCCATTGCCGAGCGCATTGGCTTTCGGCGCATGTTTGGTATTGGGGTGGCACTGTTTGGTGTGGCGTCGCTTGGTTCAGCCCTGGCCACGTCCCTGACAACATTGCTGCTTGCCCGGATTGCTCAAGGGCTGGGCGCATCAATGCTTATGTGCCTGTTTGGCGGGTTGGTGCGGAATATTTATCCCCTGCGTCGGCTGGCAATGGGGATCAGTCTCAATGCCACTCTGGTGGGCGTCACCGCAGTACTGGGCCCAACAATTGGTGCCTGGATATTGGCTTTGGCCTCGTGGCCCTGGATATTTCTGGTCAATTTGCCTATCTGCGCGCTCGTATATGTAGGCATCCGGTTTTTGCCGGACGTGCCGCGTGTTGCTGCAAAATTCGACTGGATCGCTGCTGCGCTGTCCATGCCCGTGTTTGGCCTGACCATCATTGGTTTGGACACGCTGGGCAAGTCATTTGTCTACGCAATTGCCTGTCTAGCGACGGCCATCGTGTTTGGACGCATCCTATTAAAACGCTCACTGGCCCAGAAAACACCGCTCGTGCCCGTCGATTTGCTGCGCATCGTGTCGATTCGCTACGCGGCAGCGGCCTCATTGATGCTGTTCGCGGCACAAATGTCAGGATTTGTGGGGCTGCCATTTTATTTTCAAAGAATACTGGATTATTCGTACGCGGACCTGGGGATCGCGCTGGGCGCCTGGTCTATTGGCACGGCAATCATGGCGCCGTTGGCAGGCTATTTCTCGGGGCGCTATTCAGTGGCAACCCTGTGCATTATTGGTGCATCAGGCGTCAGTCTTGGGATGTCGCTAGTGCTTGCGCTACCTAATCAGGCTGGGTTTGTCTGGTATTTACTAGCTATGCTGATTGGTGGTCTGGGTTTTGGGTTTTTCCAGACGCCCAATAATCGTGCCTTGTTGGCTGGCGCACCGCGCCGACGTAGTGGAGCGGCCGGCGCCTTGCAAGCCACGACGCGGGTGTTTGGCCAAGGGGTAGGTATGGGGCTGGTTGCCATGGTTTTCGCATTAGGGGGTGCGTTGGGCCCACAGCTGGGGTTAAGTGTGTCCATTGCTTGCGCGTTGTCTGCGCTGGGGATCAATATCATGCGTTTGCGTAACCCTACTGCCGATCCCTCCTCTGTTTGACCAGGTGTTGGCCATGAGAATTCTGCTGCTGAATATGGAAAATGGCTGGCGTGGTGGTGAGCGTCAAACCTTGCTCAGTGCGCAGGCATTTCGGGACAAGGGGCATGATGTGGCCATTGTGGCGCGCCAGGGAGGGGATCTGGCCAACGCGGCACGAGTTCAAGATTTATGTGTGCTCGAGGCCGGTAGTGTTATGCAGTTGTGCCGCCTGTTGTGGAATAAGCGCGGGGCGTTTGATGTGTTCCATGCGCAAACAGCAAATACGCTGACGTGGCTGGCGTTGCTCAAGCCGATGCTCAAGGGCATTGTGGTGTTTACTCGCCGCACTGCGTTTGCTGTATCCCGTCGGTCGGCCATGACCGCATGGAAATGGCGGCGGGCTGATGTCCTGGTTGCTATCACCCGTGCAGCCGCTGCAGAGCCTATGCGTCTGGGCGTGCGGGTAGACCACATCATCTCCAGCGCGGTCCAGCATCATGCTGTGCGGCCTGACGACATTGCCCGGCTGCGTGCCGAACTGGTGCCCCATGGCTTACGCGTCGTAGCCACGGTCGCGGCGCTGACACGAGAGAAAGATCCATTAACGCTTATTCGGGCGGTTCATCAGCTTAGGCAGACGTACAAGGATTTTATATTCCTGCATTTTGGTTCTATGGGACCCCTTGAGTCTGAGGCCCGTCAGTTGGTGCAACAATTGGGGCTTGAAAAAGTCTACATTTTTACTGGTTTCAGGCCCGACATCATTGAATGCTATGGCCTGATGGACGTGTTTACGCTGTCCTCGTCCGCCGAGGCGCTTGGTACAAGTGTGTTGGATGCGTACTTGTATAACGTCCCTGTAGCCGGCACCGACGCCGGGGGGTTGGCCGAAATACTGGCAGATGGGCGTGGGTTGGCCAGCCCGGTAGGCGATAGCGCAGCGCTTGCCCAAAACATCGCGCGTTTGCTTGACGATCCCGCGTTACGCCGCAGTCTGACTGAGCATGCAAGCCGGTATGTGCATGAAGAACATGCGCCTGACCGTATGGCAGACCGTTACCTGAGTGCGTACGACAAGGGGCTGTCACTGGCTGGTCGACACCCTGAGTAAGGCTAGGATGCCCGCACCGTGTTAGTTGCGCCGCTTATGCTCCCGCATGTCGATCATGTCTGGTTGTTTGCGTGGGTCCATGCCTGGCGCAAACAGCCGGTGCTTTTGAATTTTTTGTGTGCCCGTTGTGGGGATTTCGGCTGTAAACCAGACCCAGCCGGGCGCTTTGTAATAGGCCATGTTTTCATGGCAAAAGTCAAAACAGCTGCGTGCCAGATCGGCCCGTTCTTGCTCTGACAGCGTAGCTGGATCCAGCGTTTGTTCAGGATTGGCGTCGTCTTTCAGGACAATACAGGCCAATACCTCGGCCTCGCGAACCTGATCCGGCACGGCAATGACGGCCACCTGTCTGACTTGTGGGTGCAGCAGCAACTGGGCTTCGACTTCAGCCGCGGCAATATTTTCACCGGCCCGACGAATGATGTTCTTGTCACGGTCCATGAAATGCAGCATGCCGTCGTCCGGGTCGCGTATCACGACGTCACCTGTGTGAAACCAGCCGCTGCGCCACGCTTCTTCTGTGGCCTGATCATTATCCAGATAGCCGGAAAAGAAGTCCTTGCGTGGTGTTTCCGCAGAGTAGCGGATAACCATTTCACCTGGTGTGCCATCGGGCACAGGGTTGTCATTGTCATCAACGACTTGTACATCCAGTCCGGGTACGGCCTTGCCAAAAGCCCGTGTACCCACTTTGCGGGGAGGCATGTTGTCTGTAAGGGTGCGTACCATTTCGGTCATGCCCCACAGTTCGACCAGCGGGAAGCCAAACCGGTCCTCGAACGTTTGGTGTAGTTGGGGCTCGACCCCTGCACCGTAGCCAAAACGCACCTGGTGGTCGCGGTCTTGGGCGGAGGGCGGCTGTTTGAGCAGCATGGGAATAATGACGCCCAGGTAATGGACGACTGTGGCGCGACTTTCGCGTACTTCCTGCCACCACCGTGAAACGCTGAAACGGTCAGGCTGAATCTGGCAGTTGCCCGTGAGCAGCATGCAATAGAACGACAGGATGGACGCATTGACGTGAAACAGCGGCAACGGGTTGTAGAGCCGCTCGCTGCGCGGCTGAATGCTTACCAGGCCGCCCTGGCGCGCATACCAGTCTCCGGAAGCCAGTTCGTAGCGATGCGACAGGATGCATCCTTTGGGCCGGCCTGTGGTGCCCGATGTGTACAGAATGCTGGCGGGCGTATCGTGATGGGGCTGTACGCTGCTGCGGGATTGTGCAGCGGGTGGCAACCCTTGTTCAAAGGCTTCCAGCGTAACGACAGGCGGCTGGTGATGGGTTTGCTGTAATGCCGTGGTGATGCGGTCTTGCTCGCTAGCAAGCGTAATGATCAGGTCAACCTGGGAATGGTCAATCAGGTAGACCAATTCCCCGGTGCGGTAGTCAGGATTGACGGGGACACAACAAATACCCAGGCTGTTCATGGCCAGCTTGTGAAGCATGTGTTCAGGGCGGCTGGCCAGCGCCAGGGCAATGCGATGCGGGAAGCCGTAGCCGGCCTCGGCATAATAGCCGGCCAGGTTTTCCATGAATGTGGCGACCTGGGCAAAGCTGAATTCACACCCTTGGGGATGGTAGGGCCGGGCCGGGTTGCGTGGCGCGGCCAATAAAGGCAGGTCGCCATAGCGGTCTGCAGCATGGCGCAGTATGTCGCCCGTTGTTGATTCTTGTTTGATCCCTATCATTGCATGCTCCATCAGAATGGCAAGTGCGCGATTCCTTTGTCTGGCATTCTACTATCACGCCGGGGGCCGCCATATAGGTCCTGACACTTAAGGGAATCCCTTAATGGTCGGATGGGCACTGTCCGAATTAGACTAACGTCCGAGCCCGACATCGGCAGTAGGCGTTCGGGGTGTATTAATTGATCAACAAGGGGTGTCGCATGCTCATACGCGTGATCGACCAGATCAATGAAGGTGTGGGCCGTGCTGTATCGCTTGTGGCGATATTGTTTACGGCCATCACCATCATGGATGTTCTGATGCGTTATTTCTTTAACGATCCGACGCGATGGGCATTTGATGTGTCCAAACAGCTTTACGGGTTTTATTTCATCTTGCTAGGCGGCTATGCGCTACGTCACAAGGCCCATGTTCGTGTTGACCTGCTTGTCGAAAAGTTTTCACGCCCGGTGCAGCGCTGGATTGATATTCTGGGCTACCTGATTTTTTACTTCCCGTTTGCGTGGGTGTTTCTGACACGAACCTATAGTTTTGCGATGCGGTCGTGGGCCCAGGGTGAAAAAACCTATGGCTCGGTTCAGATTCCTGTGTATCCGCTCAAAATCGCCATGGTTGTGGCGGCAGCCCTGCTATTGCTACAGGGCATTTCCGAGCTTTTGAAACTGATTCTGAACAAGGACGAGGCAACCCATGGCTCCTGAGTATCTTGTATTTTTGATGGCCGGCGTACTGGTCGTCGGCCTGTTCATGGGCCATCCCCTGGCGTTTGTTCTTGGTGGTACATCCGTTATTGGTGCCATGGCCGCCGGAAAAACCATGGCACTCGGTGTTGTGGTCAGCCGTGTGTTTGGCGAGGTCCTGGACAACTACACGCTCATTGCCATACCGCTGTTCATTCTCATGGCGCGGTTCCTGTCTGACTCCGAAGTCACGGACAAGATGTTCGAGGCCTTGCGGTTGCTCATGGCACGTGTGCGTGGGGGGCTTGGGCTGGCAGTGGTATTCATATCGGTGCTGCTGGCTGCCACGACGGGCATTATTGGTGCGTCCATTACGGTCACTGGCGTGATGGCCATGCGGCCCATGCTGCGCTATGGCTACGATCCCAAGCTCACCTCAGGCGTTATTGCTGCCTCAGGCTGTCTGGGCATCCTGATTCCGCCTTCCATCATGCTCATTCTCATGGCCAGCTACTCCCCGCTTTCTGTGGGTGAGCTGTTTGCCGGTGCCATGGTGCCCGGGGTGTTGCTGGGCCTGTTATATGCGGCTTATGTGGCCATTGTTGCCCTGGTCAAGCCCGAGGCCGCGCCACCCGCCCAGCGTGACGAAATGATCGGCACATCCGCGCTGATCAAGATGCTTCTGATCGAAGCCGTTCCAACGCTTGTATTAATCCTGGGTATTTTGGGGACCATGCTGGCTGGTATTGCCACGGCCACTGAAGCGTCGGCGGTTGGCGTTGTGCTTGCGCTGCTCATTGTCATCCTGCGTGGGCGTTTCCGCTGGTCAACGTTCTTCAGTGCCTTGCGTGAAACTGGTCGCACTTCGGCCATGATTCTCTACATTGTCGTTGGCGCCACCGCATTCACCGGTGTATTCAACATTACCGGTGGCCTGGCAGCAGTCCAAAACTTCATGCGCGGCATGGATATGGACCCATGGCTGCTTATCACGCTCATGATGTTTATCGTGTTCTTGCTGGGCTGTTTTCTGGACTGGACGGGCATTGTGCTTCTGTCGTTCCCCATTTTCCTGCCCATTGTGCAAGAAATGGGCATTAGCCTGCTGTGGTTTGTGGTGCTCATGGCAGTTGTTCTGCAAACCTCTTTCCTTACGCCGCCTTTCGGCTATGCTCTTTTCTACATGCGGGCCATCGCACCTCCCGAGGTGCGTACATCGCAAATCATCCTGGGCGTGATGCCTTTTATTGTGCTTATCGTCCTTATGTGCATCCTGGTGGCGGTCTTCCCATCTCTCGTTACCTGGCTGCCCGACCATCTCTACCTAAAATAAACGGAGACACACATGACTTTTCGAATGAAACTATTGTCCGCCGCCACGGCGTCGCTGGTTATTGCCGCACCAGCCATGGCGCAGCAAACTTGGACCATGACCAGTACCTGGCCTTCCTCTATTGAACTCATGGAGCTGGACAAGAAGTTTGTTGAATATGCCAACGCGCTGACGGGCGATGAATTGCAGATCGAGTTCCACGAGGGCGGTTCACTCGTGCCATCCGGCGAAGTGTTCGAAGCGGTCGAATCGGGCACGATCGAGGCAGGTGGCGACTGGCCGGGCTACTGGGCGGGTCGTGATGCCGCGTTCTCGCCTCTGGCTACCCACACCAGTCTGTTCAACGCGGTCGACTACGTCAACTGGATCCAGCAGTGGGACGGCAAAGAGCTGTTCAACGAGGTATATGGCAAGTTCGGCATGGTTTATCTGCCATTCGGCGTCACCAACAACGAATCTGGTTTCCGTACAAAAGAACCCATTCGTAACCTTGAAGACCTGAAAGGCAAGCGGCTTCGTTTGTCAGGCCTTGAGCAGGGTAAAGTGCTTGAGGCTTTGGGTGGCAACCAGGTTTCCATGGCCGGTCAAGAGCTGTATCAGGCACTTGAGCGCGGCGTTATCGACGGTGCCGAGTTCTCCACGCCCAACGTTGACGTCTCGGCCGGCATGCACCAGGTTACCGAATACTGGTCCACGCCGGGCTGGCATCAGTCCTCTTCCACGTTTGGGGTCATGATCAACAAAAACGCTTGGGATCAGCTTTCCGAAGAGACCCAGACAAAACTCGAGATCGCCGCTGATGCAGCCATGCTCTGGTCGCTTGCCATGACTGAAAAGCGCGCCATTGATGGCTATCAAACGTTCAAGGACGCAGGCATTGAAATCAACCGTATGGACGACGAGTCCCTGGAAAAGATTCAGGAAGTCTCCAATACGGCCATGGTAGAGGTCGCCTGTGAAAGCCCGCTTGCAGCCAAGGTGTATGTCAGCCAGATTGAATATCTGGATGATTACAAGCCCTGGCGCGAGGCATCGGTACCTTTCAATCTGGGCCGTACACCCAATGGTCCCGATCTGGACAAGCTGCGCGAGTGCGTGAAATAAGCGGATAGCGCTTACAGGGCCTGCCGGGTTGCTGCCTGGCAGGCCCTTGTTGTTTATGACTGGTGGCCAAGGGGCTGCTGCTGGTATCCTTAGTCATATTGTTCCTGCCTGTCAGGCGGGCTTACCCATTCATCCAACAGGAGACCAGGCTATGGCGAATGTAAATAGTTTTGGTGCGCGCTCTGCATTGCAGGTGGGCGATCAATCATACGAAATTTACCGGTTAGGGGCGCTTGCCGATGCGGGTCTGGATGTTAATCGTCTGCCCTACAGCCTGAAGATTCTTCTGGAAAACTTGTTGCGCACAGAAGACGGCGTGGACGTCAAGGCAGACGATATTCGCGCTCTGGCCAACTGGGACCCTACTGCCCAGCCTAGTCGCGAGATCGCGTTTACGCCCGCCCGTGTCGTGCTGCAAGACTTTACCGGCGTGCCGGCAGTGGTTGACCTGGCAGCCATGCGCGAAGCCATGCAGACATTGGGTGGTGACGCCCGTAAAATCAATCCATTGGCGCCTGTCGAACTGGTCATCGACCACTCGGTGATCGTCGATTCCTTTGCCAATAATGCCTCATTTCAGCGTAACGTAGAAATTGAATACAAGCGCAACCTGGAGCGCTATCAGTTTCTGCGCTGGGGGCAAAACTCCTTTGATGACTTCAAGGTCGTCCCGCCGGGAACAGGCATTGTGCACCAGGTCAACCTTGAGCACTTGTCGCGGGTCGTTTTTGCAAAACAAACAAACGGTGCCACGGTAGCTTATCCCGACACCTGTGTGGGGACCGACTCACATACGCCCATGGTCAATGGTCTTGGCGTTGTCGCCTGGGGGGTTGGGGGTATCGAAGCCGAAGCAGCCATGCTGGGCCAGCCTATTTCCATGCTGATTCCCCGCGTCGTGGGCTTTAAGCTCACGGGTAGCCTGCCCGAAGGCACAACAGCGACTGACTTGGTGCTGACCATTACCGAGCGCTTGCGCGAGCACCGCGTCGTAGGTAAATTTGTTGAATTCTACGGCCCCGGGGTCAGTGCAGTGCCACTGGCCAACCGCGCCACGATTGGCAACATGAGCCCCGAATACGGTTCGACCGTGTCCATGTTCCCCATTGACGATGTCACGCTGCGCTATATGGAGCTTACAGGACGTAGTCCAGAGCAGATTGCGCTAACAAAAGCCTACGCGCAAGAACAGGGCCTGTGGCACAACCCTGATGTCGAACCAGAGTACTCAGAGCATCTTGAGCTGGATCTTTCCACGGTTGTGCCGTCCATAGCCGGGCCCAAGCGTCCGCAAGACCGCATAGCACTTACGGATGCCAAGGTCGCTTTCCGCGGTGCACTGGTATCGTATGTTGACTGCCCGGCCGGCAAGCAAGGCTACGATCGTGCTGTTGCCGAGTCATTCCCGGCCTCCGATGCACCGGCCTACTCAGATTCCGAAAGACGTTCGCAGCTCCCTACCGATCACGTCGAGGATGCGCCCGTCAACGGGACGCTGGGGCACGAGCCTGTACCCATTCACTTTCCAGATGGGCAAAGTGGCGAAATCAACCATGGCGCTGTAGCTATTGCCGCCATTACGTCATGTACCAATACATCCAACCCCAATGTCATGATGGCGGCTGCCTTGCTGGCAAAAAATGCCGTCCAGAAAGGTCTCAGGCGCAAGCCGTGGGTAAAAACCAGTCTGGCACCGGGTTCCCGCGTTGTCACGGATTACTTCGAGCGCGCCGGCGTGACGCCGTATCTTGACGAGTTGGGTTTTAACCTGGTGGGTTACGGATGTACAACGTGTATTGGCAACTCGGGTCCGCTTATCCCTGAGGTCAGCCAGGCCGTTACAGACAATGATCTGGCCGTGGTGTCTGTGCTGTCAGGCAACCGTAACTTCGAGGGCCGCATCCACTCAGAAGTCAAAATGAACTACCTGATGTCGCCGCCCCTGGTGGTTGCCTACGCGCTGGCGGGCACGATGGACATCGATATGTTCAATGACCCGCTGGGTAAGGACAAGGAAGGCAACGATGTGTTCCTGCGCGATATCTGGCCCAGCACCGAAGAAATCCAGTCGGTTGTCGAAAGCGCCATAGAATCGCAGATGTACACCAAGGGCTATGCGGACGTCTTTGCAGGCGATGATCGCTGGCGCAACCTGTCCACACCCACGGGCGACATCTTTCAGTGGGACGAGGACTCCACTTACGTTCGCAATCCGCCATATTTTGAGGACATGCCCCACGAGCCGGCTCCTGTGAGCAACATTGCAGGGGCGCGTGTGCTGGCCAAGCTGGGCGATTCCGTGACCACCGACCATATCAGTCCGGCCGGTTCCATTGCGTCGGATTCACCTGCTGCACGCTACCTGATGGATCACGGCATCCAGCAACAGGATTTCAACTCTTATGGATCCCGTCGCGGTAACCACGAAGTCATGATTCGCGGCACCTTTGCCAACGTCCGTTTACGCAACCAGCTGGCGCCGGGCACAGAAGGGGGGTTCACCCGCGACTTTACCCAAGCCGATGGCCCGGTCACGACCATCTACGATGCCTCACAGGCTTATCAGGCTCAGGGCACGCCCCTGGTTGTTTTGGCAGGCAAGGAGTACGGCTCAGGTTCATCGCGCGACTGGGCGGCCAAGGGCACGTTGCTGCTGGGTATCCGGGCGGTCATCGCCGAATCCTACGAACGGATCCATCGCTCCAACCTGATCGGCATGGGGGTTCTGCCACTGCAGTTCCCAGACGGTCAGTCAGCCGAATCCCTGGGTCTTACTGGAGAAGAGACGTTCGATATCACCGGTGTCGATGCGCTGAACAGTGGGGATACGCCTGAAACCGTGCGGGTCAAGGCGGACGACATCGAGTTCGATGCTGTGGTTCGCATCGACACACCAAGTGAGGCGGCTTACTACCGCCATGGTGGCATCATGCAGTATGTGCTGCGCAACCTGCTGTAATGGATCAAGGCATGCATACTCAAAATAATAAGAAGCCGGACACCATTCTGGTGACTGGTGGCACGGGGTTTATTGGCAGCCATACGGCGGTTGCCCTAATTAACGCCGGCCACCAGGTTGTGCTGCTTGATAATCTGGCTAACAGCCATATAGACGTGCTGGACGCCATTGAGCAAATAACGGGTGTACGGCCGGCACTGGTGCAGGCCGATATCCGTAATGGCGAAGCGCTGCGGCATGTATTTGATGCGCACGATATCGGTGCCGTCATGCACTTCGCTGGGCTCAAGGCGGTAGGTGAGTCAACTCGCGAGCCCCTTGCCTACTATGACAACAATGTGCACGGTACCGTATCATTGCTGCAGGCCATGCGCAACGCCAACGTACGGACGCTGGTGTTTTCATCGTCGGCTACGGTCTATGGGGTGCCAGAAACCCTTCCGTTGACTGAGTCACATTCCCGGCTGGCAGTGAACCCTTATGGCCACACCAAGCTCATTCTTGAAGATATTCTTCACAACGTATCAGAGAGCGAATCTGGATGGAAAATCGCCCGTTTGCGATATTTCAATCCTGTGGGGGCCCACCCCAGCGGCCTGATGGGCGAGTCCCCACAGGGTGTGCCCAATAATCTGATGCCATACGTCGCCCAGGTTGCCAGTGGCGAGCGTGCCGAGGTTCAGGTGTTTGGGGATGACTACGACACCCCGGACGGTACGGGTGTGCGTGACTACATTCACGTGATGGACTTGGCTGAAGGGCATGTTCGAGCACTCGAATATTGCCAGGCTGCACAAGCTTCGACGT
>DAHVSI010000185.1 GCA_027324645.1 Castellaniella sp.
ATGGTTGGCAGGGCCGCCCGGAATACCTGGAACAGCGTCATGCCGGATATGCTCATGGCCACAAAAAGGTTAAGCCCCACCGGCGGCGTCAGCATCCCGACCGACAGGTTGACTAGGGTGATGACACCAAAGTGAATGGCATCCACACCTACCTGTGCGGCGATGGGCTGCATAAGCGGCGCCAGCACGATAATGGCCGAGGCACTGTCCAGAAAGGCGCCCGCAACCAGCATGATCAGGTTAAACAGCGCCAGAATGGCCACGGGTGACGTGGTGCCTTCCAGGACTTGCGAGGCCAGCTGGGCCGGCGCTCCGGTACTGGCCATGATCCACGAAAAGGCGGACGCACCGGCTGTAATGAGCAATAGTGTGCCGGATAACAGGCCGGCGTTACGCAGAATAGTCCACAGGTCGTTAAGCGAAATGGTGCGATAAATGATGGCGCCAACAAACCAGCCGTATAGACAGGCTGCTGCAGCCGATTCAGTCGGTGTGAAAATACCCGAATAGATACCGCCCAGCAGAATCACGGGCAGCCCCAGCCCCCACAGTGCGGTGCGCAGCGCCTGCCAGATGCTGGCCAGCGTGGGGAAGGCCTCGCGCGGGTAACGCTTGATCAGCGAATACCAGCAGCTGTAGGCAATCAGGATTGATGCGATCAGAATGGCGGGCAGCAAGCCGGCGGCAAACAGGCGGCCAACCGAGTTACCCGTCACGGATCCGTAGATGATCAGGGCGATACTGGGTGGCACAATAGGCCCCAGCGTGCCGGCTGTGGTGATCAGGCCGATGGCAAAGCGCTTGTCATAGCCCGCAGCCACCAGGGCCGGGAACATAATGCTGCCGATGGCTACAACCGTGGCCGGGCTGGAACCGGATATCGAACCAAAAAACAGGCAGGACAAGACCGTTGCCGCGGCCAGGCCGCCAGGCAGCCAGCCAATCAGGGCGCGGGCCAGGGCAATCAGCTTGTCAGACAGTCCGCCAATGCGCATCAGCTCGGCGGCCAGAATAAAGAAGGGGATGGACATCAGCGAAAAGTTGTTCATCCCCGAGAACATGCGCATGGGCACGATCATGGGATCGCTCATGCCCGTTGTCTTGAGCACGAATGTGACGGCCAGCGCCAGGGCTGCAAAAATGGGCAAGCCAAAAAGCAGCAGGACAAAAAATGCAGGTACGAGTATTGAAACCATGAGAAATCCTTATGTGCCGCTGGTGATGCCCATGGACAGTGCCTGGTAGGGCCTGTTGAACAGGACGCAGACCAGAATCCACCAGTGGCGCAACAGCATGAATACGCCCGAAATGGGAATGATGGCGTAGACATAGCCGACCGGGAACCGCATGGCCGGTGAGAGTTGCCCGATTTTTAGGGTTTTCATGGTGAGGGTGCCGCCATACCAGATCAGCATCAGTGCAAACACAATGCCCAGTATGGTTGCCACAATGTGCAGCACTTTAGCGACGCGGGGCCCCGCCAGCACCGGCAGGACTTCAACAGCAATGTGGGCCGCATAGCGTACCCCCATGCTGCCGGCCAGAAAACTCATACTGATCAGGGTGTAGATAATCAGCTCTTCGGACCAGTACAGTGAACTGTTGAATCCATAGCGTGCTATGACCTGAATGATGGCGACGATGGATGCGATGAACATGAATACGATCATCGCAGCGTTCTCGACGCGATCAATCACTTTATTGATCGCTGCTAGCATAGCGGCATTCCCTCAGGTGGCCTTACTCGCCGGAAGCGGCCTTGATGGCGCGTTCCAGGATTTCAGGGGTAATGTTGCTTTCGAACTCTTCGTAGATGGGCTTGGACGCTTCAACAAACTTCTCGCGGCCTTCGTCGCTCAACTCGATAATCTCGATTTCGTCCTTGATGCGCTCAAGAATTTCTTTTTCGTCTTCGATGGTGGCTTCGCGGGCAAAATCGCGACCCTGATCAAAGGCGTCCTGCATGACTTCTTGCGGGTCTTCAGGCAAGGAGTCCCAGGAGCCCTTGTTCATGACAGCAGCATACGTGTGGTAGGTGTGTGCCGTCAGGGTCATGTACTTCTGGACTTCATAGAACTTCATGGAGTCAATGTTGGCCAGTGGGTTTTCCTGCCCCT
>DAHVSI010000190.1 GCA_027324645.1 Castellaniella sp.
ATGCCGCCGCCGACAATCAATATGTGATGTGTCATCGATTTCCTCCTTGGTTACGAATAAAGAACGAATGTTCGTTCTGATTTGTGCTGAACAATACCTCCTGTTGCTTATAGGGTTAGTTCAGGGTTGCAGTGAGGCCCAGGTCCGTTGCCAGACCTCGTCAAAATACGTGTCAACCGGCTCGGGCACGATGCCATCCAGTCGCAGGCAAACCAGCCGGATAGCTGCCCCATACATGACTGCACCCGCCACGTTTGGGTCAATATTGGCAATGTCGCCGGCATGAATCCCTTCGGCAACAAACCGACGCATGCGCACGAAGGCTGATGTGGAACAGATGGATTTTTCCGCAGGCAGAAACTCACGATGCCGGGCATGGATAATGAACTCCATGGCCTCGGGTTCGGTTTCTGTCAGATCAAACAGCATCCTGATGACGGCCGAACAACGTTGTTCGGTGTTGTCATGGTCTGCTTCAATGCCATCAAGCAAATGGTTCATCCGTTGAAGGCAGTGGGTGTACAGGGCACGGGCAATGCCGGCCTTGTCATTAAAATGGTGATAAATAAACCCGACTGATACGCCGCTGGCTGCGACAATTTCTTGTACCGAAGTGTTGAAGTACCCCTTGGCACAGAACAGGCGCAACGTGGCCTGCAGGGCGGCTGTATGGCGCTCGCCCAGATCTGCAAAAAGGCTGGGGATCTTGGTTTCAAACATGGCTGCATAATAAAACGAATATTCGTTCTTGTCCCTGTTTGCCATCTCGTTGTTTACCCGTAGTCGTGGAAAATCCCGCCTCATCGTCTGTGACAAAACCGGGCGGGGCAATACAAAAGGTTGCCGTTTTCCTTGTGAAAGGGTGGTTAAGCTTCTAAAGTGACTTGTGTTGATGGGGTCATTACCATCAACGCGGCGAAGCAGCCGCTTCACGCTACTTACAAGGAGTCGCCATCATGAATGAAGATCGAATCAAGGGGCAGTGGAAGCAACTAAAAGGTAAGTTAAAAGCCAGATGGGGCGAGCTGACAGACGATGACCTGGATGTGGCACAAGGCGATGCCCAGTACTTGTCGGGCAAAATCCAGGAGCGCTACGGCCTGACCAAGGACGAGGTGCAAAAACAACTGAAAGAGTTTGAGCGGGATTTATAGATTGATCATCCAACGTTGAAATGAATACAGGAAGCCGGCATAAAGCCGGCTTCTTGCATTTGAGGCTGCGCTAAGTGTTTTCTTGGTTTGACAGTAGTAATTTATCAGAGTGATAATCGTTCTCATTACTATTATGGTCAAAAGAGGAGACATATCATGGCGCATATTAAAAACCGCAAGCATGAGCCAGCAGGGGTGGGCCTGGCTTCCGGGGTCAGTTTGGGGGCTGCCCTCATGGCCGGCGTTGCTACCTGGCCGGCCCATGCACAGAACACAGCGTCACAAGCACAGACGCCTGATGAAGAGTCCGTGGTCACCCTGCCTTCGGTAACGGTGACTGGCGAAGCGCCTGGGTATTTGCGTGAACAGTTGGGCAGTACCAAGTTCACCACACCCGTATCCCGTACCCCCAAAACGTTGCAGATTATTAATCAGGAGCTGATGGAAGATCAGAAAACCACAAACCTCACCGAGGCCTTGCGCAATACGCCTGGTGTGGGGGCGTTTTCCATGGGTGAAACGGGTAGCAGCAGCACAGGCGATGCCGTGTACATGCGTGGTGTCGATGCATCGGGATCGATTTTTGTCGATGGCGTCAGGGACGCAGGCTCAATCAATCGCGATACGTTCAATATTGAGCAGGTCGAGGTGGTCAAGGGGGCGGATGGCTCCATGTTTGGCCGCACGGCCTTGAACGGCACCATCAATATGGTGACAAAAAAGGCACGCTTGGAAGATCGTGGCGAGGTAGACCTGCAACTGGGTACCCATAACCAAAAGCGTGCGACGGCTGATCTTAACCACCAGCTTGGTGACAGTACCGCCATACGGCTCAATGTGATGGGGGAAAACAGCCACGTGCCCGGCCGTGACAAGGTCAAGAATAAAAAGTGGGGAATTGCGCCAGCCATTTCTTTTGGGCTGGGTACCGATACCCGCTTTCATCTTGACTTTCTTCATGTCGATCAGCGTAATCAGCCGGACGGCGGCCTGCCAACGCTGGGGTTGCCTGGCTACCATGCAGACCCGGACCATCCCGAGTTTGCTCATGCGCCGCGGCCCGATAGCACCAACTATTACGGGACGTATTCTGATTATGATGATGTGCGTAAAGACCAGTTAACCGCAACATTTGAAAAAGATATTAACGACAACATCACGTTCCATAACGTGACCCGCTGGGCCCGGACGCATCAGAAGTATGTCCTGAGTTCATTTTCTTCAGATTGGGATCCATCGTGGGACATGAATGACTTTAGTCAGTGGCAGGCCAGCCGCGCGGTCAACACCAAAGATCAGGAAAACCGTATCTTTACCAACCAAGCCGGGTTTGTTCATGAGCTGGAAACCGGCCCGGTAGCGCATACGCTGTCCTATGGTGTGGAGTTTTCGCAAGAGCGGGTCAGGTCGCACAACATGGATGTGGAGCCCGATGCAAGCAACTTCCCTCTGAATATTTATCATCCGTCGCACCGAGGCGGTTACGAGGCAGTGGGCAATGGCACGGGTGCAACGGGGCGGACAACTACCGTGGCGGGTTATTTGTTTGACACCATGGAAGTAGGTGACCGCTGGCAGCTCAATGGGGGTGTGCGTCTGGATCATTACCGGGCACGTTTTGACAGCACCGAATCCAACCCCCGGCTTGAGGGCATTAACAGCAAGCAAAGCAAGAATCTTGTAAGCTGGCAGTTGGGCGCCCTATACAAAATTAACGACTATGGCAATGTGTATGCCCAATATGCGGTAGCTCAACAACCTCCTGGCAATGATGGCTTAATGCTTAGCGGCAAGGCAAAATATGCGGACCGTCCAGAGTACGACCCGCAGCGCTCCAAGACAATCGAACTGGGCACCAAATGGAAAGTTCTGGACAATAATTTATTACTGTCAGCCGCCATTTTCCGCACCGATATTGATAACCAGGTTGAAGTGGATGACGTGTCAGGGGACTTTGTGCAGTCGGGTGAAAAACGTGTACAGGGTCTGGATCTGGCAGCAACCGGTCGAATTACGCCCAGGTGGGACGTTACCCTGGGCTACACGCGTCTGAGCGCCAAGGTACGTAAAGGGGCTGGCGTCGCCAAAGACGGCAGCAAGTCCCTAATTTATACCCCCCGTGATGCCTTTACGGGCTGGACAACCTATCGGTTTGACAATGGTCTGACGCTTGGTGGCGGTGCGCGCTATGTTGGTGCGATGCAGCGCGATGCCAAGGGCACGCCGGCCACACCAGAGCGCATTGACAGTTATTGGGTGGTCGACGCCATGGCCAAATACGCCGTCAACGATCATGTCGATGTGCAGCTCAATGGGTATAACCTGACCAATAAAAAATATGTTGCGGCCATCAACAAAAAGGGACATCGCTACATACCCGGTGTCGGTCGGTCTGCCATGCTATCTTTGCGGCTGAAATATTAAGCACGCCAGGCGATTGTTGACGCAGGTGATCAGACGGAGGTTGTGACCATGATGATTCATGTTCCCCAAGTATTAAATTCTGACGAGGTGGCTAGCATACGCCAGCGGCTGCTTGATAGTGCCCAGTGGGTTGATGGTCGCCAGACGGTTGGTGCGCAGGGGGCTGAAGTCAAGCGCAACCTGCAGCTGTCAGACACGTCGCCGTTGCGTCACGAACTGGCAGACGAGGTTCTGGCTGCGCTAGCGCGCAACGATTTATTCTTTGCCGCAGCGCTGCCGTTACGGATTTTGCCGCCCCTGTTCAATCGTTATCGTGATGGGGGCACTTACGGTATGCATGTCGATGGTGCCGTGATGCGTCAGGGCAACGATGTGTCTATCCGGTCCGATCTGTCCTGTACGCTATTTTTTAATGATCCCGACGACTATGAGGGCGGCGAACTGGTTGTCTCTGACACGTATGGTGAGCACCAGGTCAAGCTGCCGGCGGGCGATCTGATCCTATACCCGTCTTCCAGCTTGCATTGTGTCAATCCCGTGAACCAGGGGGAGCGTCTGGCGTCATTCTTTTGGATTCAGAGCATGGTCCGGGATGAGGCCCACCGTCGACTATTGTTTGACATGGATACGTCGATTACCCGTCTAAGCCAGACCGGGGCCGACCGGGCGTCCGTCGTCAAGCTGACTGGCATCTATCACAACCTTCTGCGGCAATGGGCAGAAACCTGACAGGCTTGCAGGATTGGTCTTGATCCTGATGTGCTGTGTGTCAGGTTACATCTGGATGCAGCGCAGAGTTTGCAAATGACAATCATTCTTATTACTATTTAGCCCTAAGTTCAGTTTGCCGTCTGTGTGTCGGTGCTGTTTTGTCTTGTCCAACAAAGGATTACTTCATGTCTTTATCGCTTCAACATAGTGTGTCCGTTGCGTTGTCCACCCTGTTCGTGGCAGCCGGTCTATCTGTTACGCCTGTCCATGCTGCATCCGATTCTCTGGTTCTGTACAACGGGCAGCACAAAGACGCCACGTCGGCCCTGATACAGGCGTTTGAAAAAAAGACGCAGATCAAGGTCGAGTCGCGGGATGGTAAAAGCAACGAGCTGGCCCACCAGATTATTGCTGAAGGCGATAAGTCGCGTGCAGACATCTTGTACACAGAAGAAAGCTCGCCACAGGTCATGCTGGCCCAGGACGGCCTTTTGGCCGAGATTAACGCTGAAACCCTTGAAAATATCCCCTCGGACTATCGGGATGCCGAAAACCGCTGGACAGGGGTTCTGGGGCGCTCGCGGGTGGTGGTATACAACCCCGATATGATCGACGAGGCTGACTTGCCTACATCCGTAATGGATCTGCAGGGGGATGAATGGGAAGGACGGTTTGCCTTTGTCCCGACCAGCGGTGCTTTTCAAAAGCAGCTTTCAGCCATGATCAAGCTTGAAGGTCGCGATACAGCAAAAAGCTGGCTTGAAGGCCTGAAAAAGCATGGAAAAATCTATCGCAAAAATACGGTGGTGCTGGATGCCGTTGAGCGCGGCGAGATTGATTTTGGCCTGATCAACAACTACTACTGGGATCGCCAGGCCAAGGAAAAGGGTAAAGAGAACATGACCTCGCGTCTGTACTTCTTTGGTACCAACGATCTGGGCGATATGCTAACAGTAGCCAGCATGGGCATATTAAAGTCTAGCGATAATCAAGACGCTGCCCAGCAATTCATTGCCTTTGCAGTAAGCGAGGAAGGCCAGCAAATCCTGACTGACAAAAGTGCACAGTATCCGCTTAATACCCAAGCAGAAACGCACCCTGATCTGAAGCCTTTTGCCGAGCTGACGCCGCCTAAAGGCACGCTTGATCTGGGCGAGTATGGCGATGGCAAGGCTGCTGTCGAACTGCTTCAGGAAGTCGGCCTGCTGTAAAGCCTGATTCCCGTCGCTGACTTAATTAACAAGCCCGCCTGAATAAAGGCGGGCTTTGTTGTTTATGGTGCAGGTTCAGGCCACGGCAGGTGGCGCGTAGGCCATGACCTCGCCATCGATTTTCAGGCCTACCGTGTCACCGGGAGTGAAACGCTGGGCGCCGCTGACCCGGACATGAATATTGTCCATGCCAAGTTTGTCGTCCATTTTCAGGCATACCATGGCATCGTGGCCGTAGAACACAGTGCGGACCACCTGCCCGCATATCTGGTTGTCCGGCTGGCCAATAATAAACTGCTCGGGCCGCACAACCACATAAGCGTTGTGGCAATCACAGAAATCGTTGCTGGCCAATGGCAGCTGGCCAAACGGGCTGTGTACGGTACCGCCCATCACAGGTGCTTGTAGAATTGTGGCCTCGCCTACAAAGCGGGCAATATCCATATCAGCAGGCCGTTTGTATAACGAGATCGGGTCATCGACCTGCACACATTCGCCGTTACGCATCACAGCCACCAGGTCAGCCATGGACAAGGCTTCTTCCTGATCATGGGTGACGATGATTGCTGTGGCCCCAATATGATCCAGACTGTTCTTGACGTCCTGGCGCAATGCGGCACGCAGGCCGGCATCCAGAGCAGAGAAGGGCTCGTCCATGAGCACCAGCGATGGGGATGGAGCCAGGGCCCGGGCCAGGGCAATACGTTGTTGCTGGCCGCCAGAAAGCTCGTGGGGCATGCGATCGCCCAAACCCGACATGCCGACCAGTGCCAGCATGTTGTTGATGCGGTCGTGGTGACGCTGGGCCTTGGGCAGGCCAAAGCCAATGTTTTGTGCTGCACTTAAGTGCGGAAACAATACGCCGTCCTGGGGCACATACCCTATGCGGCGGCGTTCGGGTTTTACGTTGGTGCGGGGGCCAAATACCATTTTGCCGTCAATGCTGATGGTGCCGCTATCGGGTGTCTCGAAACCGGCAATGCTGCGCAATAAGGTTGTTTTGCCGCAGCCGGACGGACCCAATACAGCCAGCATGTTGCCTGCATCAAGATTAATGCTGACATTCTTGAGCGCTTGTACATCGCCAAACGCCTTGTGCAGTGCCTGAACTTCAAGCTTTCGTTGCATAACAACTATCCTTTTTTACGCCCTGCGCGCCGCATAGTAAGCAAATACACCGGCAAGCCGGAAATTAGTATGAGCAGAATTGCATACGGGGCAGAAGCGGCATATTGCACTTCGTTGGTATGTTCCCAAACTTTGGTGGCAAGCGTATCGACGCCTGTTGGCCTAAGAATGAGGGTGGCCGTGAGTTCGGTCATGACTTTCATGGAAACCAGTGCAAAGCCTGCACCCACGCCGGACCATACCAGAGGCAAGACCACCTTGAAAAAAATAACGGGTGGTGTCTTGCCCAGGGAGCGCGCCATTTCTTCCATTTGTCTGGGTATAAGCACCAAGACTCCGCGAATGGAAGACTGGGCCAGCGGCAAATACAGCATGGCGTAGCCCAGTAACAGCAGTACCACAGTTTGGTACAGCGGGTTCACATAGCGCACCGAAAAGAACACAAACGTCAGACCAATGACCAGACCAGGCAAGCTATGAATGAAATATGGCAGGCGGTCTGACAGGGACGAGAAAAAACCTTTATAGCGAACGGCCAGGATAACCAGGGGCAAGGCGAACAGCGTTGCCAGGGTGGCACCGCCCAGGCCGAAACCAACGGTAGCGTACAGGGCGCTGCCAATTTCCGGCAAATCAAACGCAGCCGAACTGCCCGTGGCAATCCAGTAGGTTAATGAGCCCATGGGTACCCCAATAGCCATGGCCACCAATACCGTGAAGGCCCCCAATACCCAAGGAGTGGCCGCGCCCAAATCAATTTTTTCAAGTGTGCCCGAGACACTTTTGCGTGAGTGCTCGTAAGAGAAGCCGCCACGAACACGAAATTCAAGCACCAATACCATCAGGCACAACAGCAACAGCACAAACGTGAGTATGGCGGCCATAGCGCTGTTGAAGGCCACTTCGTATTGATCAAAAATGGCAACAGTTAATGTGTCGTAGTTAAGAAAGGCCAGCGCGCCAAATTCAGCCAGCATGTGCAACGCGACCAATACCGCCCCTCCCGCAAGGGCAGGGCGCAAATGGGGTAGCGTGACCCGGGTGAATGTGGCCAGGCGCCCATACCCCAAAGAACGCGAAGTTTCTTCAAGAGCAGGGTCCATGTTGCGAAATGCTGCCGCCACGGGCAAATGCACAAGCGGGTAATACGAGAACGTCAGTACAAGCGCTGCACCAAAAAAACCTTCAATCCGTGGCAGGATGGATATCCAGCTATAGCCGCTCACGAAGGCTGGTACGGCAAAAGGCAGCGTAACCAGCACATTCCATACCTTGCGTCCGGGCAGATTGGTGCGTTCAATAAACCAGGCTGTTGACACACCCAGTACCACACTACCCAGGGTGACAGTCAGGTCCAGTGTGATGGTATTGGCCAGGAGCTCCAGCACGCGTGGGCGCATGAGCAATTGCCACGACGCATCCCAGCCTGCCTCACGGGCACGCAAAAATACATACAGAAGGGGCAGACAAAAAAGCAGCAGCAATACAGCTACAGGCGCCAATAACAAAATAGGGCCATGCTGTGCTTTGGAATACCCGAATCTGAAGGGGAGCGGTACGCGTGGCGACGCTAACCTCATTTAATCAATCACGTTATTTCCATACTAAGGAAATGATAATGGTTATTATTACCGTTTGCAAGCAAATTCGTATCCGATCTTGTGTAAAAGTGCGTCGAGCCCATGCGGCCGCCGCCAGAGTGTAGCACCGACAACACTTGCTCCTGCGGTTTCCAGGCGCAGTTTTGTTTGTACCGAACGGCTGTGTGTGCAATGATGTAGGCAGCACGTTGCACCGACAAAAAACTAACAGTCAGGTGAGCCCTATGACACGCTGGTTTAAAGATAATGCCGACGCAGTTGGCCAAACACCCCTGGTCCAGTTAAACCGCTTGGTGGCCGACAGCCAGGCCACCCTCTTGGCAAAAATAGAAAGCCGGAATCCGGCGTTTTCAGTCAAGGACAGAATTGGCGTAGCCATGGTTAATGACGCGATTGACCGTGGGCTATTGACCAAGGGCAAACAAATTATCGAGGCCACCAGCGGTAACACCGGGATCGCGCTTGCTTATGTAGCGGCAAGCAAAAACATTCCTATCACCATCGTCATGCCCGACACCATGAGTCTTGAACGGCGCAAGCTGATTGTGGCTTACGGTGCCACGTTGGTACTTACGCCTGGTGCAGACGGCATGCCGGGTGCCATTGCCAAGGCCACACAGCTGGCTGAAACCAATCAAAATTATGTGTTGCTTAACCAGTTTACAAACATGGCCAACGTGACGGCACACGAAACCACTACCGGGCCCGAGCTTTGGGAACAAACCGGTGGAAAAATGGATGTGCTGGTGTCAGGGGTGGGTACCGGTGGAACAATTACTGGCGTGGCTAAGTACATTAAAAATACGCTGGGCAAACCGTTGCATACCGTTGCAGTCGAGCCGGCCGATAGCCCTGTTCTGACCCAAGCTAAAAATAATCAGCCCTTGCAGCCAGGGCCGCACAAAATACAGGGTCTGGGAGCAGGGTTTGTGCCAAAAATCCTATCTCTGTCGCTTGTCGATCAGGTTGAGCAGGTAAGCAATGAAGAGTCTATTGACTTTGCGTTGCGCCTGGCCCGCGAAGAGGGCATCTTGTCGGGCATTTCAAGTGGGGCAGCCGTAGCAGCTGCCGTACGATTGGCCAATAACCCCGACTATGCGGGCAAAACCATTGTGGTGGTTCTGCCCGACTCGGGCGAGCGGTACTTAAGCTCAATCCTGTTTGAAGGCATGTTCGACGAATAGTCGGGTGTGGCTTGTCCCTCGGGCCTATCAATCATGCTTGTGTTTGGGCATGCCTTTACGCTCCGTGGCAGCCAGTTCTTCTAGTTCTTTCTCGGTCATGGACTCGTACATGGATTTGGATGACCCTTGAAGTTCGCTAACCTTCATTTCCTTGCGTTTGGCAGCCAGAGCCGCGCCGGCTGCTTGCTGTTGAGCTTTAGATTTCGCAGGCATATTGAAACTCCTGTCTATCGTTGCAATTCAAGTCATGGAAATTTCAGGATAGGCTTCTAACAAAATAAGCGTCAACGCTGTGTTGTACCAATAAGTCAGCATACGAAAGTAGGGGCAACCATAGTGTCGCCCCTGGTTAACGTGTTGCTAAAAAGTGTAGATGGCTGCTGCACCCGTATCGGTGGGCATGACGTCTTCTGGCAGCACCAGTACGGTGCCTGAGCGTCGTAGTGTCATTTCGGCCAAATCGTCCAGGACATCGTCTGCATCTGGGCTGTCGAGGCTTTCCAATGGTTCAATGACGCGCTGGTCGCGATGGATACGCCCGGCAACTTGCTGTTCGGCCGACACCATCAAGGTATTGACGCGGCCATCCAGTATGGCGGGCAGAATGTCGTGAATATTGTCGGACCCCAGGCCTGTGCCAAGCTGCTTGTGAAATTGGGCGACTGTGCGAGCGGCCCGCTCGTTGGCGATGGGCAATATAAGCTTGCGGCACGCTTCGTGCAACGCTTCAATTGTTAAAGAAGTGGGATCTATATTGATGCCTTCTTCAAGCAATTGCGGGTTGTTGGACAACTTGCGATATTCACCCTGGTATTCGGGCAATGCAACCAGGATAAGTGGGACGCCACTTGGCTTGCTGATTTGCTCAACCACAGCCTTGTCCACCGCCCTGAAGTAGTTGGTGGTTTGAATCTCGATCGCGTCGGCCCGACTATCGTGACCGTGAAAGACAGCACCAGTGCCGCTGCCAGCGGCAGAGCCCAGCCGATAGCTACTGAGGTGCAAAGAGCCCTGGCGACGATCATGCCCGGGGTCGTGGTCGGCCGTAGTCGGAAAATCGTCACCAGGAACAATATGGTCCAGTGTGTCGCGGTTGCCTTCAAATAGTCGCACAGCCTGGCGCGTCAGACACAGTACCTGGAACCGGTCTAGCGTTTGCGTTTGTCGCAGTAGCGGCTTGATATGAAAGGAGTCGGAAACCACAGCAAAGTCGGGGGTGGGGCGTTGTAGCTGGATAAGTTTGAACTGTTTCGGGCTGCGGAATATCGCCAGTCCGTCCAGCGTATGCTGCCAGAAATCAAAGTCCTCGGCCAGGTCATGCAATGGCTGGAGCAGGGGCTCGTACTCGGCCTTGGTGTACGTGCCGGATAAGGACTCCTGCAACTCCCTGACTAAGTTTTTGAACCGGATTGGATCCTGGGCGTTATCAGGGTGGCTTCTGTGTGTTGCTTGATAAAGCGACAGGCACGGACCTTCCTGCTTTTCAAGTAGGGTGGCAAGCGCCGTGAATTGGTTTTGACCCATGAAACACTCCTTTCAGAAAATAGCTGGTTGTGTGCAGTGCATCACATCATGTTTATATCATCAAGCAATGAGTTCAAGGGCTGTCGCCGTGTTCCAGTGACATGCTATGTCAGGCCGTTCCACGCTTTAACAAGCGCCTGGGTGTCGGGGGGCTGGATGTGAAAGTGTGTCTGCAGTGTCTCCAGCAGTTCGTCAGGCCTTTGCAAGGTGTGTTGGTGGATAACCTGATAGTTTGCAGCACGTATGGAAAACAAACGGTTACGTAGCGTTAGCCGTTGCGCACCGTCAACCCGGACAAGCATAAGCCCCTGGCAAAACGGCGATTCTGGTCGGGCACCCATGTAGTAATTCATGGGTTCGTAATCGACCGGCTGCATGGGCGTCAGATCAAACTGGTACAGGGAAATGGGCTGGTCATCTGGCATCGCGTTAAGCTGGTAGCCACCGTTTGTGTGTAGTATTTCGTAGGCGCCATGCGGAGTCTGCTGTACGCCACTGGCATGCAATCGTAGGGGTGCAGTGGGGCTATGGCCACCAAATCCTACGTCAACAAGGTAGGGTATGTGGTCAATGGTCACATATAAAAGCATGTGGGTTTTTGGTGGCAGCTGTGTGGTTGCACTAACCAGAACACGGGCGGCCAATCTGTGCACGTTAAAGCCCAGGTTCTGCAATACGTACGAAAATAGCAGGTTGTGCTCATAACAGTAACCACCGCGTTGTTGTCGCACCAGCTTGTTCTGTAGGTCGTCAGTGTCCAGCGACACACGAAAACCGTGAAAGGGATCCAGGTTCTCAAAGGGAATGGTTTGTGTGTGTGCGCGTTGCAGGGCCGCTAGCGTATCGATGCTAGCGCTACGGCTTCCTGTGTATGAAACCCTTTTGCAGTAGGCGTCTATGTCGATATGATCGTGATACATCGTATTGCCTTCTTTGCCAGTCACTGGGGTTGTTTTTATATTGTAGGGCTAGAACCCCAGGACTGCCGTCGTCTACATAGAACTGTGTCTGATATTGTCGTGGCAAAGACATGCAATAGGCATGGCATTCTCATTGACAGATGCCTGGCATGCCTATAATGATGTCATAAATCAGAACAATTCAGCAGCCGCGGCGTCATCAAGAAGCGTTACAGCTGCTACGCAACATAAATCAATACAGCAATAGAAGTAGGCAATCGCCTGCCGCTGACTAAAAGGAGACAAATCATGACATTCAGCAGACGCGACTTCCTGTCCGTTAGCACCGTGGTTGGTGCGGCATCCGTAACCGGTCTTGGCGCTGTGGTTCGGCCTGCATGGGCACAGGATGCCAAAACCGTCATTTTTGCCGCAGCCGGTACGGTAACCAGTAGCTGGAACCCCGCATCGCACACCGTGGCACCCCAGATCACGGCAGAAGGGTTTATTTATGGACGGCTAACCAACAGCCCCATGACGCCGGAAGACCCCGAAGAAATCCTGCCCGACCTGGCGACAAGCTGGGAAGTCATTGACCCTTACACACTTGAGTACAAGCTGCGTGAAGGCGTGAAGTTCCACGACGGCTCCGATTTCACTGCCGAAGACGTCAAGGCAACATTCGAATACGCGTCGCAGCCCAAGCATCCCGCGTCCGCCTGGTACCCCGGTGAGGTCGACGTTGAAGTGGTGGATTCCCATACAGTCAGACTCAAGACAGAAAAATATGGCTATCCGGCCATTAATTTTTGGTATGTGGTCGCGTTTTTGCCCATCATGTCGGCCAAAGACATTGCCAATCCCGACAAGCTCGACGAGCGGCCTAACGGTACAGGCCCTTTTAAATATGTCGAAACCAGCGGCGACCAGATCATCTTTGAAGCATTTGAGGATTACTACGATGGCCAGCCAGAAATTGACAAGCTGATCTGGGCATACGTACCCGATGCCAACACGCGCGTGCTGGGCCTGCTTAACGGTGAATATCACCTGACGGAACGCCTTGAGCCGGAGCAATACGAGTCCCTTAAAGAAGAAGGCAAAGTGGTCACTACTCGGGGCGTGTCCAGCGAAAACAAATACATTCATTTCCGCTGCAATAAGCCACCGTTTGATGATCCGCGGGTGCGCCTGGCAGCAGCGCATGCCATTGATCGGGAACAGGTGCTGGCCCTGGCCGGTGCGGCTGGCGAGGCATCCAGTTGCCACATTGCCCCGGTCAAGTTTGGCTTTAAGGATTTGCCCGACTATCCAGAATACAACCCCGAGCTCTGCCAGGAGTTGCTGGCTGACGCGGGCTTTCCCAATGGTCAGGGGCTGCCAGAAATTGAATACATTACGTCAGTCGGGTTCTACCCCAAAAGCCGTGAATACAGCGAGCTCATTGCAGCCATGCTGCAGGAGCAAGGTTTTCCGGTCACGCTCACCACGCTCGAACCAGCCGCCTGGGAGCAGCAGCTGTATCGGCGCTCAGACGGTCAGGGTCCCGGCAACATCATTGACGTTGGCTGGCTGACCGGTTCACCGGAGCCTGATCTTGTCCTGCGGCCCAACTATCATTCTGATCACGCACTAGTCAATGGCGTAGCCGATGACGAACTGGATGAACTGCTTGATAAAGAGCGCAATGCTGAAACCATTGAAGAACGCCTGAAAATCTTGCAGGAAGAAACGCTTCCCGCAATTGCGCAGAAGGCGCCCAGCGTGTCGCTGTTCACCTCGGTGTTTCTGTGGGCAAACTCCAGCAACCTGGAAAATGTCACCTTCTATCCTAATGGGCCCATTGATCTGAGCAAGGCCAAACTGGCTTAAGTTAGCTGTAGTCCCGGAGGCTTTTGCCATGGCATTTGCTATCGAGTTTTTCCTGCGCCGCATCGCTCAGGGCTTGTTCATCGTGGTATTGGTGGCATTTCTCATCTTTACCCTGTTGCGTGTGGTGCCAGGTGACCCGGTACGTATCATTCTTGGGCCCATGGCTTCTTCCAGTGTCATGGAAGAAACCGCCCAAAAGCTCGGTCTCCGGGACCCCGTTCCGGTTCAATTCGGGCGTTTCGCGGGCGAAGTCGCCCGCGGCGACTTTGGCCGGTCGTTTATTCGGGGCAAGCAAGGGGGAAGCTCAAGTGGCTCGCAAGACGCAGCGGTACTTGAGACATCCAGCCGTGCACCGGTGTTGGGTCTGATTATGAACGCCCTGCCTTACAGCCTGATGCTGGGCGGGCTGGGCATTTTCTTTGCCTTGCTGGTGGCGCTACCTATCGGTATCTATGCCGGCCTTAACTCGGGTCGTTGGCCAGACAGGCTAGGTCTGTACGTCAGTTCGGTCTTTGTGTCGCTGCCCAACATCTGGGTGGGTGTCGTCCTTATTTTCTTGCTATCGGCCAAAACCGGGTGGCTGCCTGCCATTGGTTACAAGGGGTTCTCGTATACGGTTTTGCCTGCGCTGGTACTGGCCATCGAAATATCTCCGGTCATGATCCGCGCCATATCCGTATCGGTTGCCACGGCGCTGGGCGAATCCTTTGTCGATGTCGGGGTCATACGCGGTCTGTCTTACCGGACTGTGGTCAAGCGTCATGTATTGCGCAACGCTTCCATCCCCCTGCTGAACCTGTTTGGTGCGCAGCTCATCGGCATCTTGCTGGGCAGCATTTTTGTCATTGAATACATTTTCAGCTATCCCGGGGTGGGACTGCTAACGATTAATGCGGTATTTCAGCGCGACTTCCCCATTATTCAGGCCGTGGCCATCCTGGCCAGCGGTGCCCTGGTGACAATCAATATGCTGGTTGATTTTCTGTCCACCAGTATCGACAGACGGCTTAAATTCTGATGAAAAATTTATCCATCACGACGGACGGGCTGGATACGGATACACCCATGCCCGGTGACGCAGTAAGCGAAGCTGGCCCGGTCGCCGGCAAAAAGCATCAAAGTGTCAACCGCCGCATTGTCAGGCTTGCCTGGTCCTATACCGAAATGAAGGTGGCCTTCACGCTGTTCGCCCTGCTGGCGCTACTGGCGGTGTTTGCGCCCTGGGCCATGGGTATTGACCCCACAAAAATGGATGTGGCCAACAAGTTCCTGCCGCCCGTGTTCATGGACGGTGGGCAATGGACGCATATGCTGGGCACGGATCAGCTGGGCCGCGACTTGCTGATCCGTTCACTTGTGGGAATGCGTAACGCTTTTGCCTTATCGATAGTCAGCGTTGTGGGCATGTTTGTCATGGGCTGCATCATCGGTATTTGCTCAGGTTATTTTGGTGGCTGGGTCGATGCCGTGTTCATGCGCATTACCGATGTCCAGATGTCGCTGCCAGTCATTATTCTGGCCATCACCATTCTGGGTATGTCGCGCCCCACGCCGGCGTTAATCATTATCGTGCTGATTCTATCGGGGTGGCCCGTGTATGCACGTATTTCCCGCAGTGTCACGCTGGCCGAGCGGCAAAAAGAATATGTGCGGGCCGCCCAGATTCTGGGGGCGTCAAATTTACGCATCATGGCGCGCCACATTGCGCCCTCCATTTTGCCGCCCATTGCTTTTGTAGCGGTTCTGGATATTGCCCGCATGATGATTTTTGAAGCCATTTTCAGTTTTATAGGGATTGGCATCCAGCCGCCTACGCCCACTTTCGGCACCATCATCGCATCGGGTACGCAATATCTTCTTAACGCCTGGTGGATCACGATTGTGCCAGGGATATTGCTTGCGCTTGCGCTCATCAGCCTGAACCTCATGGGTGGCATTTTCGAGCGTTCCCGTAACCGTATTCTGCAGGGGGCCGATTAATGTCTCAGGGACATCAGCAGGGTAAGGATCCAGTACTGCAAGTCAGCGATCTGTCGGTTGAACTCGTTTCTCGGGGGGTAACGCGTGAACTGCTTAGCAATGTCAGTTTCTCCCTGGGTGCCCGTTCGGTGCTTGGCATTATGGGCGAAAGCGGCTCTGGAAAAACCGTCTTATCCCGCGCCATTGTGAATTGGGTGCGCCCACCGTTGCGTGTGGCAGGCGGCCAGGTCATCTACGGTGGCCGCAACTTGCTTGACATGGACGAAGCCACCATGGCGGGACTGCGAGGGCGTGAGATTGCCTATATTGGTGCAGATCCGGGCCGGGCGCTTGATCCCACCCTGCCTGTAGGCAAGCAGATCATGGACAAATTGCGTGCTGTTGATCCTTCGGTATCGGCATCTGACGCCCGTCGACGGGTGGTGGATTTGCTTGATGCGGTGCGAATTCCCCAAGCCCAACAGCGCTTTGATGAATATCCGTTTCAGTTTAGTGGCGGGATGATGCAGCGCGCGCTTATTGTTGATGCCCTGATTTCCAACCCTAGACTGCTGGTGGCCGACAATATTACCCAGCCGCTAGACGTGACCGTAGCTGCTCAAATATTGCGTCTGCTGCGCGAGCTGCAGCGCGATTTTGAAACTGCTGTCATTTTTATTTCGTCCGCGCTGGGTGTGGTCAGCGAGATTGCCAACGACGTTATTATTTTGAATGCAGGTCACGTTGTCGAGCGGTCAGGCATAGACCAGCTTATCAACGCCCCCGAGCACAGCTACACACAGACCTTGCTGGAACGTGCGCCACAAATTTGGACTTCGCAAGCCCGGGTGGCGCCTGAGGTGAACGCTGACACGGTCATGCTCAACGTCAAAGACGTGGCCAAAACATACGAAGTCCGTGACCGTAACGCGATTTTCGCAAAACGACGCGTGCAGGCTGTCAGGGGCGCGTCGTTTGACGTCAGGCGCGGTGAAAGCTTTGGCATTATCGGCGAATCGGGTTGTGGCAAGTCAACACTGTCCAGGCTGCTTAGCTATCTGGAAGACACTGATGGCGGCAGCATCTTGTTCGATGGTTCCGATGTCACGCGTCTGAAAGGCAAGGCGTTGTTATCCTTGCGGCGCCGCTTTCAGCTGTTGCTTCAGGATCCTTACAACGCAATCTCGGCGCACAAATCCATTGGCGCCACCATTGGCGAGCCCATGCGCATTCACGGACTATGCCGGGGTGCCGAACTGCGCGAGCGCGTCTATAAGACGATGGAAGAAGTGGGGCTGGACACCGATTTGTACGATCGCCTGCCAACGGGGCTAAGTGCCGGGCAGCGTCAGCGCGTCAACATAGCCCGCGCACTGGTGCTTGAGCCCGAACTGCTGATCCTAGACGAGACGCTATCGTCCTTGGACCAGGTTGAACAGGCCCGGTTTATCGATCTGTTCGAACGGCTGCAAAAAGAGCACGGCATCACCTATATCTATATCTCACACGATCTGGCCTTGGTGCGCCGCGTTTGTCAGCGAATTGGCGTCATGTACCTGGGGCGTATTGTTGAGCTGGCTGATAATGCTGACATTTTTGAGCGGCCCGCACATCCTTATACCCGGGCTTTATTAAGTGCGGCGCCCACGATCGAGACACGTCCTTACGATATGCAGACTTATCTGCTTGATGGCGAACCGCCTGATCCGGTCGACATTGCGCCGGGGTGCTCTTTCCGGTCCCGCTGCCCGTTTGCATTTGACCGCTGTGTCACAGAAGACCCCATGTTGCGCCCCATTCAGGGCGCAGGCCAGGCTGCCTGTTTTCTTGAAACGGGAGACATGCCGGCACCAGAACTACATCAATCGTCTGAGCGTCCGGCTGTACGGACAAAGGAGGAATTATGAGACTTCAAGGTAAACGAGCCCTGTTTGTTGGGGGAGCGACAGGTATTGGGCGTGCCTGTGCGGAAGACTTTGCGCGCAATGGCGCCAACGTTGCAATTGCCGATATCAATGTGGATGGCGCCAAAGAATTGGCCATCGAGCTGCAGCAACATGATGTCAAGGCCTCTGGCATCCATTGCGATGTCCTGCAGGAAAGCTCCATTACCCAAGCGGTCAAGCAGGCTGAAAGCGACATGGGGGGCATTGATACCGTGCTGATTTTTGCCGCCATGATGCGTACTGGAAACGTGGTGGATTTTGATGCAGAACTGTGGGATACCCTGTTTGCCACCAATGTGCGCGGGACGTTCCTGACTGCCAAGCATACGGTTCCGGCATTGCGCAGGGCAGGTGGGGGTAGCATCATCACCACGGCTTCCCTGGCGGGATTGCGGGGCGCGCCTGGCATGGCCGCCTACGCCTCGACCAAAGGTGCGGTCATTGCATTTACCACGACCCTGGCGCTCGAGCTGGCACCTGACAACATACGGGTCAATTCGGTCCTGCCCGGCTGGATTGACACGCCGTTCAATAACCCTGCAATCGACCATATGGGGGGTGCGGCATCACAGGCCCAGTTGGTTGAGCAGATTGTGCCGTTGGGCCGTCAGGGGACGCCGCCTGAAGTATCGCCCATGTATGTGTTCCTGGCATCAGATGAATCGCGCTACATCACTGCCAAGTCCATGATGGTCGATGGTGGCATGGCCCACTAATAGGAGGGTGCTCGGCCCTGATCACAGTTGTGACTCGATGGGAAGCCATCGCAGCAGGCGGACGAGCACCCGTATGCCCAGCGACGTTTTGGGTTCATGAGTCCACTCATTTCCCCCAGCAGCTTGCCAACGAAGGTTGTCCCCATTGTTGCGGGTAACTTGCCAGGCACGCTCGGGTGCAATGCTGGCTTCAAAAAACCTGGTCAACTCTGCAGCCAGCCCGGTATCATCAAACAAGACACCCATTTCGGTATTAAGCTGAGCAGAGCGAGGGTCCAGGTTGAATGAGCCCAGGAAGCCGCGTTGTCCATCAATAACAAACGCCTTGGAATGCAGGCTGGCGCCACTCGAGCCCACAATGCGGGTGCGGGTGTCTTTTGCGCTGGGCCGCAGCTCGTATAACGATACGCCGGCGTCCAACAGCGCAGGCCGGTACTTGGAATAGCCGGCATGCACCAGCGGCACATCGTTGGCAGCCAATGAATTCGTCAGCACACGTACATCTACATCTCGGTAAGTCTGGCCGGCCATGATCAGGCTCCCGGCCGGCCCCGGTACAAAATAAGGCGAAATGATCCACAGATCCCGACGGGCAGAGTAGAGTAAGGCGTTAATGTCATACAGTAGCCAGCCCGCCTGGATTCGATGTCGTGCCAGGGGGGCTGCTTTGGCTGGTGGGTCAGAAATCACGGTAATACTGGATGACCAATGCAAATGCCGGGTTATATCGTCTGGGCTGCGAATGGTTGCCTTGTGGGCGCGCATGGCTTTCACCCATTGTGAGGACTTGGCGTCATCAAGCCATTGCTCACGTCGTTGCAAAAATTCTTCTGCAGACCATTTGGAACCTTTTTGATGCAGGGCGCGCAATGGGATCACCTCGGCAGCATTCCAGAATGTGTCAAAAATGGTGCTGGTCTGTTCGACCGCAGGGCCAAACAAAAGCAGGTCTGTATCCCGAAAGTTGGTGGCATCAGAGGCCCCAAAATACTCATCGCCAATATTGCGTCCGCCCACGATGGCCAGACGATTGTCCGCCACCCATGCCTTATTGTGCATGCGACGGTTAAAGCCCACGAATCGCAAACCCATCTCTATCGCACGCTTCATGCCAGCGCTACGGCTGCGTGCTGGGTTAAACAGCCGGATTTCCACATTGGGATGGGCGTCCACGGCCAGGAACTCATTGTCTCTGCCACCCACACTCAGGTCATCAAGCAACAGCCGGACACGCACGCCACGTTCTGCGGCACGCATAATTTCGTGTTCAAGCAGCCGCCCGGTGGTGTCATGCTCCCAAATATAGTATTGGATATCCAGACTGCGCTCAGCAGTGCGTGCACTGCGTACCCGGGCGATAAACGCGTTGATCGGATCGTCCAGAAACGCTGCAGCGCTTGTATCCGGATCTTGCTCGTCCAGTAGTGGCTGGATAACACGATCAAGTACCGTGGCATCAGCTGATGTGGGTAGCGTTGTTGCGTGTTCGCCCTGAGCACTGCGGGCAAACCGCCCCCACGACCAGAGGGCCACAACCGACAACAGCACCAGAATAACGGTAAGCAACAACACGGTGCGCAAGAGGGATAGGGACATGGGAGCCTTTAAAAATTATTCTGGTTACAACCGTATCACTGAATTAAAGGTTGTTGACATAAGCCGCGTCGAAACAACGATATCATCGCAAAAAGGTCTAAGTATTGGCTTTTATTGTTGTTTTGAAGGAGTGCTTATGTATAGAACAGCGCGTATGGTAGCAAGTGTCTCTGCTCTCACCATGGCTTTAGCTGTGCCAGTGTGGTCGGCGGGCCTGGCCGACAGCATTAAGGACAAGGCAGCAGAAAGCATGGGGAGTAGCGACAAGTCATCGACTACGGGCGGCTCGTCGGGCTCATCGGGCGGCGTAGGCTCAGCGCTTGGCTTGCCTTCCATCGGTGGTGACACCGCAGGCAATGCCGCCGGGGTGTTGCAGTACTGCATGAAAAACAACTATCTGGGGGGTGGTGATGCGGCGGGCGTTAAAGACAAGCTGCTAGGCAAAGCCGGCATGCAGACAGAGCAGGACAGGCAAGCTGATGCCGGTTATCAGGAAGGCCTTGGCGGCATCCTCTCAGGCAGTGATGGCTCGTCGTTTGATATGGGCGGGCTTAAGGATAATCTGAAGGAAAAAGCCTGCGATTATGTCCTGGACAATGCTTCATCCCTGATCTAAAAGCGGCTGCGTTGGCCTGGTGGCATGGTCTGGTCGTTCTGAATAAAACTGCTACAGTACGTACAAACGTATTGGTATTTGGTTTTCCCAAAGGAGGGCAGGCATGCCACAGGCATTCGATTGGTACTTACGTGGGCTGCAGCGCTACATTCAATTCACCGGCCGCGCTGGGCGGGCCGAGTTCTGGTACTACATTCTTGTTTATATTCTGATTATTCTGGTGCTGCGTGCCATTGACGGCCTGCTGTTTGGTGTTAACGCAGGCAATGGCGTGCTGACATGGCTGTTCTGGCTGTTTAGCATTATGCCCAACCTGGCCATTGGCGCACGGCGATTGCACGATACCGGGCGCTCGGGCTGGTGGTTGCTGCTCTCCCTCATACCCATCATTGGCCTGATTGTGCTGATCATCTGGTTTGTTTCGCGTGGTGCCGAAGGCGATAACGCTTTTGGGCCTGCGCCAGTTGCCACGCCCAAGCCCATTTCCTGACAGTTTTTTTGTCACAGTGTCGTCTCGTTGGCGGCATCATTACAAAGCCCGGCAAGTTGAACTGGCCCCAAAAGTTGGACACCTGTCCAACCTTTGGGGCTTTTTTCATACAGGCTACATCGCCGGGCCCATCACCAGATCGGGCAGTCCGGTAACAATGCCTGGGAACAGACATAGCAACACAATGGCCAAAATCATGACCAGGGCGTAGGGTAGCGCGCCCCATAAAATATCCCGTGTTGGGACATCTGGGGCTATGGAATTTAGCACAAAAAGATTCAGGCCCACGGGTGGGGTAATCAGGCCAATTTCCATATTGATCGTCAGCACCACGGCAAACCAGTAGGGGTCAAAACCCGCCTGCATGATGATGGGATGCAGCAAGGGTGCAGCCATCACAATCACGGCCACCGGTGGCAAAAACATGCCGGCAACCAACAGGAACACGTTAATGATGGCCATCAGTGCCCAGCGGTTGATTTCCAGTGCGGCAATCGTGGCAGCCAGCGATTGCGTGATATACAGCGATGACAAGGCAAAAGAAAACAGTTCCGCCGATGCCATGATCATCATGATCATGACGCTTTCACGCATGGCTGAGCCAAAAATACCCACAAACGGACGGATCTTGAATAGCCGATAAACAATCACCACGACCAACAGGGTCAGCATGGCGCCCGCGCCGGCCGCTTCTGACGGCGTTGCCACCCCACCGTACAGCACAAACATAATGGCCAGGATGATGATGAGCAAGGGCGCCACGCGCGGCACAGTGGCCATTTTTTCCTTGAGCGTGTAACCCATTTTGCGAGCGCTGAATTGATAGCCTTGACGGCGTGCGTCAATAATTGCCCACGCCATGAACATGGCTGTCAGCAACAGGCCCGGAATTACGCCTGCCAGAAACAGTCGTCCAATGGAGGTCTGCGTTGCAATACCGTACACAATCATGGTTACGGATGGCGGGATGAGGATGCCCAGCGTACCGCCGGCAGCAATGGAGCCTGTTGCAACGGTCTTGGGATAGCCGCGATCCAGCATTTCCGGGATACCCATGCGGCCAATGGCAGCACAGGTTGCCGGGCTGGACCCGGTCATGCCCGAGAAAATGGCGCATGCGCCAATGTTCGACAGCACCAGGCCACCGGGGACCTTGTACAGCCAGCGGTCAAGCGCCTTGTACAGATCGCCCCCGGCGGGGGTACCCGCCACAATTGAGCCCATCAGGACAAACATAGGAATGGCCACATAGGCCAGGTTGGCGATGCCTGCAAACATGGTCTCGGCCATCACGTAGACGACATCAATACCCATGTCCAGAAACAGGCCGGCCACAGCGGCCAGACCCAGCGCAAAGGCAATGGGCATGCCCGTTGCCAGAAGAAAACACAACCCTACGATGAGGGTGATACCAGCCATCATCGGAGTCATGGTTGCGCTCCAAAAAGTTTTGTCAGTTCAGCCAGATATTGCAAACCCAGCAACAAGAACCCCATCAGCATGGGTGTAAGTGGCATCCACAGCGGTACGGCCGCCACACTGGGCGTCGTCCAGTCGCCTTCAATGGCTTCAAGAAGATGGATAGCTGTGGCAACCATCATGATGAGGGAAAAAATCAAGCCAAAAATTGCGCCAATCCGCTCGAGTTGCAATCGTGTTCGTGCGGTAACCATGGTTGGTATGACGTCAACGCCTACATGGCCCTTTTTGAGCAGGACGTAGGGCGCACCAAGAAAGATGGCTGCCGTGGCGCAAAAAACGACAGCTTCGGTTTGCCAGACTGTTGCTGCTCTAAAAACATAGCGCATCACAATCATTTGGCAGACTACTGCCATGGCAATGATTAGCAGGATGGTAGCGATGACGCCGCAAGCTCGCGAAATATTATCGACAGCACAGACAAAACGTCGTGATGACATAGTGCTTCCTTATGATGAGCGGGCTGCCTGCGAGCAGCCCGCTCTGCTACAACCAAAGGGCCCGATAGGTGTTAGTCAACAGCCAGGGCTTTGTCCAGCAGCTCTTCGCCACCTTTGACTTTTTCTGCAAAGTTTTTGTACGAAGAGTTTTTGGCCACTTCCATCCAGGCGTCGAAGTCTTCTTCTGACATGGAGGTGACTTCCACGCCGGCCTCTTCAAACTTGTCGGCCATACGCTGTTCGCCCTTGCGGGATTCGCCAATAAAGTATTCTTCTGCTTTTTTGGCGGCGTCCAGAATGGCGTCACGCTGTTCGTCATTGAGTCCGTCAAAGACTTTTTTGGACATGATGACGGGTTCATACATGAACCACAAAGCGTTATCACCGGGGGCTGTCAGGCATTTGACCTGTTCGTACAGGCGATAGGACACAAAGCTGTCATTGGATGTGTTGGTGGCATCCAGTACGCCTGTTTGCATGGCGGTGTAGATTTCGGAAGAAGGCATGGACGAAATGGAGGCACCCGCTTCAGCCAGCATTTGTTCAAAGGCTGGTCCAGCAGCACGAATCACCTGTCCTTCGATGGTGTCCGGGCTGGTAATGCAGTGCTCTTTGGAGGCAAAGCCGCCGGCCAGCCAGGCGTCAGCAATAACGACGGCGCCTTTGTCTTCGACGATGTCCTTAATATCCTTCATGAAGTCGGACTTGTTCAGGCGTTCAGCGTGATCATAGTTACGCACCAGGCCGGGCATGAGGGTTGCCGAGAACTGGGGTACGCGGCCCGATGCATAGTCGAGCGGAAATGCCGACATATCGAGCTGACCACGTGTGATGGCACCCCATTGTTCGTTTGCCTTGTAAAGCGAGGAGGACGGAAAAACCTGGATTTCCAGGCCCACATCGGCGTCCTTGACCTCACGTGCGATGATTTGCACCATTTCGTCGCGTGGGTCCCCCTGACCACCTGGGAATTGGTGTGATGCGCGCAGCACGGTTTGCGCCGTGACGGCAGTGGAGCCGACCGCCAGAGTGGCCAGCAATGTCATGAGCAAGCGTTTTTTCATGATTGTCTCCTGTTGTCTTGATGGATATTGTTGATACGACAAGGTAACGCAGATGACGGTAAACCGTCAGGCCGGCCCGTATAGGGGCCGGCATCTGATCATGTTGTTCAGGAACCGGCGGACCAGTCCTGACGCAACACGTTTTTTTGCACCTTGCCCATGGTGTTGCGGGGCAAAGCGCTGATTAGTCGGATTTCTTTGGGTACTTTGAAGTTGGCTAAATCAGTGCGCAGTGTTTCGCGCAGTTGTTCAGTATCGGGTTGGGCGCCTTCAAGCGGCACGACTACGGCAACAACGGCTTCGCCAAAGTCGGGGTGGGGCACACCAATGACGGCCGATTCCAGCACGCCGGGCTGTTCGTCAAGCACCAGTTCGATTTCTTTGGGATACACGTTATAGCCGCCCGAGATGATCAGGTCTTTGTTGCGGCCCACAATGGTCACAACGTTATCTGACAGACCGTTGCCGCCCAGGCTGCCCATGTCCCCGGTGCGGAACCAGCCGTCGCCCGTGAATTCTTCACGGGTTTTTTCCGGCATGCGCCAGTATCCGGAAAACACGTTGGGGCCGCGCACTTGCACGTCGCCAATCTCGCCCGTCCCTAGCGGCTCGTCTTTGTCATTAGTGATGCGAAGGTCGACGCCCGGCAGGGCGGGGCCGACGGTGCCGGCAATACGCTGGCCGTCTGCCTGATGATAGGGGTTGGAAGTGAGCATGATGGTTTCGCTCATGCCGTAGCGCTCGAGGATGCGGTGGCCGGTGCGTGCTTCGAACGCGCTGAATGTGTCGCTAAGCAAGGGGGCTGAACCCGAGATGAACAGACGCATGTTACGGCATACATCACGCGTGAAGCCGGGGTCGTCAAGCAGGCGCACATAATAGGTGGGTACGCCCATCATGACGGTACTTTGAGGCAAGTAATGCAGGGCCTGGGCAATATCCAGCTTGGGCAACCAGATCATGCTTGCTCCAGCCAGCAACGCCGCGTGTGACGCAACGAACAAGCCATGGACATGGAAGATGGGCAGCATATGCAGCAGCACGTCTTGATCAGACCAGCCCCAGTAATCATGCAGAACAAGCGCGTTGGATGACAGGTTGCCGTGACTGAGCATGGCCCCTTTGCTGCGCCCGGTTGTGCCCGACGTGTACAGAATGGCGGCCAGATCATCGGCCTGGCTGGCGTGTGTATCGAACGTTGGGTCTTGTGCTTGTGCCGCATCGGTCAGCGAGCCCGCGCCCTGGGAATCCAGGGTGAATACACGGGCGCCCCCCGTTTTTTGGGCCAGAGCATGCATCCCTGTTTCACGGGTAGGGTCACATACCAGGACAGCGGGCTCGGCGTCGGTGACGAAATATTCGACTTCTGCATCGCGGTAGGCCGTATTAAGCGGCAAATAAACCAGGCCCGCCCGCAGACTGGCCAGGTACAGCATCAGGGCTTCAGGAGATTTTTCCACCTGTACGGCAATGCGCGAACCGGCTGGCAGATTCAGGCTGGCCAATGCATTGGCATACTGGGCGCTCAGGGCGTCGATATCATCGTAGCTATAGTTTTTTTCTGGGGTTTGAATAGCGACTTTCGAGCCGTCGGCGGGGAAGTGGCTGGCCAGTAGCGTATACAGATTGCCATTGGGTTGTGGCACGTTATTCTCCTGAAAACTGTGGATCACGATCGGCCAGAAAGGCCTGTACGCCTTCATGGTGGTCGTGTGTTGAAGCATAGCGAAATAGGGTGGCGTACTCGTCTGCCGTAAAGGTGTCGGGGCCCGACTCAAGGCGACGAACCGTTTCTTTATTGATGCGTGCTGCCAGCGGACCGCCCCGCATGATGCGACGAACTGACGCCTCGACAGCTTCGTCCAGAGCCGCGTCGTCGACAATGCGGGTCAGCAGGCCTTTAGCCTGGGCTTCGGCAGCATCAAAGACACGTCCTTCGAGCAGGATTTCGAGTGTGGCAGCCGGGCCGGCCAGCCGCAGGAGTCCTTGCATTTCGTGGGGCGCCATAGGAAAGCCCAGACGGTTGATGGGAGCGCCAAACCGCGCAGTGCGAGCCGCAATACGCAAGTCGCACTGGCTGGCTATTTCCAGTCCGCCGCCCACGCAAACACCACGAATAGCAGCCACGACCGGATGCGGGCACGTGGCAATGGCCGCAAGCGCGGGAGCAAGAATACCGTTGTGATAATGCATGACACTGGGTTCATCATGCCGGTACGTGGGAAATTCGGTGATGTCGGCACCTGCGGCAAAGTTATTGCCACCGCCCTGAACAATGATGCACCGCAGCTGACGGTCAGCCGCCAGTTGCTGGAAAATACTGGTCAACTGTTGCCACATGGCCACCGATAAGGCGTTGAGCTTGCCAGGGTTGGACAGGGTGACAGTAGCCAGACTGTCGTGATGCTCGACAAATACCTGGCCAGTCGCTGGGACGTCGGATGGTGCTTGATCTACATCCATCGCATGTTCCGTCCAGTTTTGATCTTGCCCGCGGCCAGTTGTTCCAGATTGTCGTCCAGCTGATCAAGATCGTAGACATAGTTAGCCATGATGCCAAAAGACTGGGCGAGTCCTTTGGTTGACGTGTCTGCCGCCCAGTTGAGGCGTTCAATTCGTGCCCCGTTGCCCAAATGAAAGCGTGCCACCGGATCAAGCGGATGATCATGCTTCATGGTTTTGAGGTAATGTGCCGCCAACCTGAGGCCGCTACGTTTAAGGTTGTCATCAGGCTCGGCCGTTGCCGCTTGCTGTAGCTGATCGGCCCAGTCCTGACCTGTGAGGCCATCGTCACGTGTGCGTTGCCGGTCATTTTTATCAGTGGACGTGTCAAGCATGGTTTCGTGGTCTTGCTGGGCCAGCCAATTGGCAAACCCGGGAATTGGCGATAAGGTCGCAAACCCTTTAAGGCGCGGAAACTCTTCAAGCAGTTCTTCTACGACACGTTTGAGTAAAAAGTTACCAAAGCTGATACCGCGCAGACCGCGCTGCGTGTTGGAAATAGAATAAAAAATGGCCCATTTGGCCTTGTCCGGGTTGTCAGCCGGCGCGTCCGGGTCAAGCAGCGCTTGAACGTTATCGGCCATGTGGGACGAAAAAGCCACCTCAACAAAAATCAGGGGCGCCTTTTCCATGCGCGGATGAAAAAATGCATAGCAACGGCGGTGTTCGGCTACGCGGTTGCGCAAATCGTCCCATGAGCGGATTTCATGCACAGCCTCGTAGATAATCAGTTTTTCGAGTAACGACGCCGGGCTGTCCCAGGTAATGCGGCGCAGTTCCAGCATGCCCACATCAAACCAACTGGAAAGCAGTGTTTTAAGTTCTCGTTCAAGCACCGTCAGGCCAGCCACCTGGTTGCGCCAGCGCAGCATGTCGGCCCGCATTTGCACAAGGAGCTCAAGGCTGTCGGTATGCGCATATAGACGTCGGAACAGGCGCAGGCCGTAACCCTCGCTGGGGTCGAGCACCGCACTGACTTCAGCCAGGCCGGCCAGGAGTCTGCGTTTTTGATCGTCATCGCCCGCCAGATAGCGTTCGGACCACGTTTTGGCCACCCGGTTGGCCGCGACGTCGGTTGGTCTGGCTGTGAACAGCGAGCGGGTGTCGTCGGCAGCGGGCCAGCGATCGCGATCCAGCCAGCGGCTGAGCCGGCTCAGGATGGTGCCGCTGGAAGAAGGTGGTGGGACCTGTTCTTGTTGCTCGCTGGTCGTCATGCGCTGTGCTCCTTGGTAAGGGCGTCTTCGGCATCTGCGCCGCGCTGCGAGCCGACATCGGCTGACTGCGCCGCTCCATCACGCGCCAGTATGTGCAAGGCGTCAAGCTGCCGCATTAAGTGTTTGCGGGTGACTGCTTCAGCGCCTTCGCTGTCGCGAGCTTTCAGGGCTGCAAAAATCGCAAGATGCTCGGCGCAGGATTCAGCCAGGCGTCCGGGAATGCTCAGGCTTTTTAACCGGGACAGGCTTAATAGCTTGCGTAACCCATCGATCAGGTCGGATAGCCAGGGGTTGTCTGCAAGGTCTTGAATAGCTTCGTGAATTTGCGCGTTTGTGTCGTAATAGTCTTCGACGTTGCCTTGCCGGGCATGTTCGCGCAGCGTGTTATGCAGAGGTTCGAGCCGTGCCAGGTCAGCATCGCTGATTTTGCGTGCGGCTTCGTAGGCGCAGCGCCCCTCCAGCAAGGCCATAAGCGGAAAAATGTTGTCAAGATCCTTGATGGACAGCTCGTTGACAAAGCAGCCTCGGCGCGGCTCAAGGCGTACCAGGCCTTCTGACACCAGCACTTTCAGCGCTTCGCGCAGCGGCGTGCGCGATATGCCCAGTTCTTGGGTGAGCTGCACTTCGTCTATCCAGGCGCCGCTTTCCAGCCGCTGCTCTTTGATCATTTCGCGCAGGCGGTCGGCGACTTGCTGGTACAGCACGGGTTGCACAATAGGACGGGTCATAGGACCTTTTCAAGTAACGCCATAATTCATAATTATGGTCATTATGACGCAGTCTGGCTATCTTGTTGGTTGGCATTAACCCTGAGTTTCGGCATTACTGACCAAGCGTTTTCCTTTGGGTTATCCTGTCAAAAAAGGAAAGGGCCCAATGGCCCGTAGCGTTTTCAGGAGACACCATGGACGTCTATTTTCATCCGCAGCAATTGCAGCACCATCCTCGCACGTACCTGTCACGCGGTCAGATGCGTGAACCACAGGAGGTGCCTGATCGCGCCCAGCGGCTGGTTGAGGCCGTGCGCAAGCTGAATTTTCCGGTTTCAGAGCCCAAGGACTATGGCATGATGCCCCTGCTGGCCGTGCACGATATGGCTTACCTACGGTTTCTTGAATCGGCGTACCGGCGTTGGCATGAAATTCCCGACGACTGGGGGGATGAGGTGATGTCCAATATTTTTGTGCGTGAACCCAACGCCTTGCGTGGCATTCTGGCCGAGGCGGGCCGTTATCTGGCTGACGGCAGTTGCCCTGTGGGCGAGCACACCTGGGCGGCAGCGTACTGGTCAGCGCAGTGTGCTGTAGCAGGCGCGCAAGCGTTGCTTGACGGCAAGCCCGCCGCCTACACGCTGTGCCGTCCCCCGGGCCATCACGCACGCCACGATGCGGCGGGTGGGTTCTGTTATTTGAACAACGCCGCAATCGGCGCCCAGGCATTGCGTGAACGGTTTGACCGTGTGGTTATCCTGGATACCGATATGCATCATGGTCAAGGTATACAGGAAATTTTCTATGACCGTGACGATGTGTTCTACATCTCTATCCACGGGGATCCCACCAATTTCTATCCGGTTGTATCCGGCTTTGAGGAAGAGCGGGGGACTGGTAAAGGCCTGGGGTACAACCTGAATTACGTCATGCCACATGGCTCATCAGAGCAAGACTTTTTTGACCGGCTTGATGAGGCTATGCGGGCTATTCGCCTGTACGAAGCCGACGCCATTGTGTTGTCACTAGGCTTCGACATTTATTTTGAAGATCCTCAGGCCAAGGTGCACGTGAGCACGCCGGGCTTTGAAAAGCTGGGCCGCATCGTGCGCGAGCTGGACATACCTACATTGGTGGTGCAGGAAGGGGGCTATCACATCGATACGCTCGACACCAACCTGCGCAGCTTCTTTACAGGTTTTGTGCCTGATCAGGTCCCTGCCGTATAGCCGTCTGGCCCCGGGGGCTCGCTGCTCCCGGGTGTGCTCTCAAGGTTGTTCAGGGTCATAGCTACCTGCAGTTCAAAACGCTGCCTCGGATCATTCAGGTCATGGCCCAGCAATGCCTGAAGCTTGTCCATACGATTGCGCAGGGTGTTGATATGGATGGATAGCGCCCGGGCAGTATCGTTCAGATGGAATCCTTGTTCACACAGCATCCGCAAGGTGGCTAATAGGGTTGTGTGGCGTGGTTGCGCCAGCAAACTGCCAAGATGTTCCGTAATGAAGATGCGGCGAGCATCCGCATCCCCCATCAGCGCTCGCGGGAATAACAGACGGTCAAACGACAACACCTGTCCCCATTGCATATTGGGCACCAGCGAGCGGACATCTTCTGCGCCGAGCACAATCCCGTCAACCCCCTGTACTGACCTGCTTACGGCCAGCGCCAATTGATCGTCGGCTTCAAGATGTTGCCAAAATCGTTTGACGTCAACGGAAGCGGGCAACAGAAAATACACTTGGTTGCTGACGCTAAATACAAGGTTGGGAGCCTCGTGTGTTTTCAGCAATTTATATAGCCGCTGTTTGAGTCGTTTATGCTGGTCGATGGCTTCAAGCAGCGCATCGGTAGGGGTACGCAGCTGCAGTAGTGCGACGTGGTAGGGCTCAAACGGATCCCACCCGGTTAACCGGGCACGCTCAAATGAGGCAGGATTGCCCGCAAATGTGCCGTCCAGCAATGATTCAAGCAACACGTATCCAAGCTGCTCTTCACGCTGCTCAAGGGCGTCAGTATGAGCAAAATGCAATGCGGCCACGACCGCGGCATGTTCAATGGCACGACAATCCAGATCGGTGAAAGGCCTGTCGTGGTGGTCCATCCAGATGAGTGCCCGCTGGCTCCCATGGGCATGTACCGCACAACCCAGTCTGGAGGGCATGGCGGGGTCGTTAAACCGGCTTTCGGTAAACGAGCTGCTGTCTGCGCGCATGGCCGTTCCGGCCCGCGCCCGCCAACGACCAAAATACGCTGATTCATGGGCCTGACGGTCGGCCGATAGGTCGCTTGCGCCTAGCAGCAGTCCGTCCATACCAAGAAACACGGTATCTCGTTCAAGCTTGTCGGTA
>DAHVSI010000206.1 GCA_027324645.1 Castellaniella sp.
GGATTCCTATCCATCCGCGATATCAGCAAGAACTTTGGCGGCCTGCAAGCGCTAAGGGATGTCACCTTACGCGTTCCAGCCGGCCAGATCACCGGGTTGATTGGTCCAAACGGGGCTGGCAAATCCACCCTGTTCAATGTCATGACCGCCCTCCTTCCTGCCAGCTCTGGCGAGGTCAGCATTGGGCATCAAGCTTTGCCAAAAAAACCCGAAAATGTCGTCAGGCATGGCGTTGCCCGCACATTTCAGCACGTACAACTAGTGCCGGAGTTTACGGCTTTGCAAAACGTTCTGATCGGGGCCTATATCCACGGTACATCGGGCCTGTTCAAAGCTGCCCTCGCCCTGGATAGGGGTGAAGAAGCGGACCTGGTCATCCGCGCCTATGATGCGCTCGAACAGGTTGGGCTGCTTGAGGTTGCAAATGAACAGGTCTCCAGCCTGCCCTTGGGGAGCCAGCGACTTGTCGAGGTGGCACGAGCATTAATGGCGAGTCCCAGGGTACTGATGCTGGACGAACCAGCTGCAGGCTTGCGAGGACCAGAAAAAGCCAATCTGGTGGCACTGATGCAAAACATGCGGGACAAGCATGGCATGGCCATCCTGCTCGTGGAACACGATATGGATCTGGTCATGGGCTGTGTGGATTACCTGTTTGTGCTCAATTATGGAGGCCTGCTTGCCGAAGGCGAGCGGCAAGAGGTTCAGCGCAATCCCGCAGTTATTGCCGCTTATTTAGGGGAATCATCATGAGCGTTCTAAGTGTTGAACGTCTCGTTGCTGGCTACGGTGCCATTCGTGCAGTCGACGAAATGACGTTTCAGGTATCGGCCGGCCAGCTGGTGTCCTTGATCGGAGCCAACGGTGCGGGCAAGACTACCCTTTTAAAGACCATCATGGGTGCATTGCCCACACTTGACGGTCAGGTCTTGCTCGATGGTATGCCCTTGTTGCAAATGCCAATCGAAGACCGGGTACGTCGCGGTATGTGTATGGTCCCTGAAAGCCGCTCCCTGTTTGCGTCCATGCCGGTGGAAGACAATCTCAAACTGGGCGCTTATGCCCGTCGACGCAAAACCGATTTTGGCAAGGAAATGCAGCGTATTTATGAGCTGTTCCCCGTTCTGTACGAACGACGCACGCAACTGGCCGGTACGTTGTCGGGTGGCGAGCAGCAAATGGTTGCCATTGGGCGGGCCCTCATTGGAAGACCTCGCATTTTGTTGCTTGATGAGCCGTCCATCGGACTGGCCCCATTGATCGTCAAACAAATCATGGATGTGGTCGTCGATCTTAAGAACCGCGAAGGGTTGACCGTGATCCTCGTTGAACAGAATGCCAAGCTTGCGCTAGAAGCGGCAGACCATGCTTATCTGATCGAACTGGGCCGTATTGTCAAGGAAGGTGACGGCGCCTCCATGGCAAACGACCCCGATTTACTGCGTAGCTATCTAGGCAAAGCCACAGCCTGACCTTTTTTCAATTTATGCATGGCGGCATCCGGATCCTGCAGTACGCATCCCAGCGTTCTGCGATCTGTGACTGCCGCGGCCAACGAGGTGTTATCTATGTTGCATCAATCCAGCTACCGTGAATTGAGCGAGCTTTACCGACGTGGCGAGGTCTCGCCAGTGGAGGTGGTGCGCTCTGCTCTTAACCACGCAGATCAAACCCAGTCGGCACTCAATGCCTTTGCTCTGATCGATCATGAACGTTCGATTGCAGCAGCCAAACGTTCCGAAGCACGCTGGCAGGCTGGCACCCCCATCGGCCCGATGGACGGCATGCCCATTACCATCAAGGAATTTGCGGCGGTAGAAGGCTGGCCCACACGGCGCGGCTCGGCGGTTACTTCAGCGGATCCGGCGCCGCACAGTACCGCCTTTGTTCAGCGCTTGCTGGATGCAGGTGCCATCTTGCTGGGAAAAACGCGGGCGCCAGAATTCAACTGGAAAGGCGTGACAGACAGCCCTGCGCATGGTGTGACCCGCAATCCATGGGATACGGCCCTTACACCGGGTGGAAGCAGTGGTGGCTGTGCGGCCGCCGTCGCTGCAGGCATTACCCGCGTATCGATGGGCAGCGACGCAGGAGGCTCAATCCGCATTCCTGCCGCATTCACCGGCACTCTTGGCCTCAAGCCAACCTTCGGTCGCATTCCCGTAGCACCCCAACCCAGCGCCTTCTCAAACGTTGTGCATACCGGCCCAATAGGCGCAAGCACCGACGACATCGAAAGAGTCATGCAGGTTGTCAGCGGTGCATCCAGTACAGACTGGACGTCCCTCACTGGCCAGCAGGATTATCCGGCCAATCATATCGAAGCGGGTGCACTGCGCTTTGGCGTTCTGCAACCAGACCGCTGGGCAGACAGCAGTCCCGAGGTAAAGCAGGGTATGGACCAAATCGTGCGCATGTACCACGATGCCAGAATAGACGTTCAGGAAGTTGACTTTGACGTTCAGGGTGCGTCAGCAGTCGGCGAGTTCTTTTATCGCATTGGTTGCCTGTCAGCTGTTGACGCCGTACCAACAGCACAGCATGCCAACCTGGACCAGGGGCTGGTGGCATTTGCTGACACCGTCAGGGACTCTACCCTTGCTGAATATCTATCGCAGCTACAAAAACGCGATGCCGTAGCCAATGCATTAAGCAAAGTATTTGAAGACATTGACGTATTGATCTTGCCCACCCTGCCCATTCATGCCTTTGAGGCGGGCAGCAATGCGCCCGCAGCCTGGCACAGCCCTGACTGGATGACCTGGAACCCCTACACCCCGGCATTCAACGTGTCCCAATCGCCCGCCCTGTCCTATCCGGTCTGGCCTGAAGGCTCGACGCTACCCGTAGGCATTCAGTTTGTGGCACCCAAATTTTGCGAAGACAAATTGCTGGCCACGGCATGCTGGCTGGAGCGCAAGCTACCAGTGCGGTTATCACCACTGGCTGATGGCGGTGCGTCCGTTACGCAAACACATTCGTGAAGCGTCAGAAACGTATCTTCAGATACCGACACCGTCTTTCATTTCCTTCACACTGACGTCATCGCCTTTGTGTTTATTTTTTCGGAGCCCAACCATCATGCAACAGCAAACAGGGACTGACGAATTCAATATCCTGCGTCTTGGCCACATTGAATATCTGGTCAGCGATCTGGATCGCTCACGCGATTTCTACGTAAACCTAGTCGGTCTGTTCGAGACAGAACGTGATGACAAGCATGTATATCTGCGCGCGATTGAAGACCGGGAGCACCATTGCGTCGTACTGACCCAATCAGATACACCCGGTATTGGACACTTCAGCTTTCGTGTAGCCAGCGAAAAAGACTTGGACAGACTGGCTGCCAAGTTTGAGAGTCGCGGCTTGCCTATCCGGTGGCTGGCCCCCGGCGAAGAAAAGGGCCAGGGCCGCGCGTTGCGCGTCCAGGATCCATTCGGGTTCACCGTTGAATATTACGCGCAGATGGACGCTGCACCGTGGATGCTGCAGCAATACCACCTACACCGCCATGGCGCGCCAACACGCCTTGACCACCTGAATGTCCTCGTACCGGATGCCCAAGCTGGCTTTGACTGGTACACCAAAGAGCTGGGCTTTTTCTGCGCCGAGTACACCGCAACTGACAACGACGATGGCGTATGGGCCAGTTGGCTGTTTCGCAAGGCCACTACCCATGACGTTGCCGTCATGACTGGAACAGGCCCTACCGTCCACCATGCAGGATTCGCACTAATGGAACCCTACGGCGTTATCAAAGCATGTGACGCCCTGGCCGCAGCCGGCTATGCAGACAATATCGAACGTGGTCCGGCTCGTCACGGCATTTCCAATGCCCTGTTTGTCTATGTCCGCGATCCGGATGGCAACCGTTTTGAGCTGTACACCGGTGATTATCTGACTACTGACCGTGATGCGCCACCCGTGCGCTGGGAACTGGATGACCCGCGCCGTCAAACCTTGTGGGGCGCGCCACCCCCACGCCGATGGTTTGAAGAATCGATGGCCATGCGCTCCCTTGATGGCCAGACCATGCAAGAAACGACTGAGCCGCTCAAGCGAGCCATCCCTACCTACGTGAAATAACCGCTACTAACATAGCCGAGAACGCATCATGAAACGAGAAATTATTGTCCCGCCTACGGGCTTATTGCCACACCGTCCGTATTCGCCTGCCGTCCTACTTGAGAACCTGCTGTTTGTATCCGGACACACCGGCTCCGATCCCGTCACACGGGAGATAGCACCGGACATCACGACGCAGACAGAACTGGCCTTCGATAACTTGCGAGCAATCATTGAAAGTGCGGGCGGCACAATGGCCGATATCCTGAAAGTGACCGTGTTTATGACAGACATGGCCACCGACTTTGAAGGCATGAACGCCGTATTCAGACGCACATTTCCCGATGCGCCTCCTGCCCGCACCACCGTAGGGGTTTCACACCTGGCCCGCGCAGGGCTCAAGGTTGAAATCGAAGTCATTGCCTACATTCAGTGACCAGCCTATTTTTTACACGTTTCAAGCCAATCAAGACATATGATTCATCATCTAATAAACGGAAAAGCCGTCGAGGGCGGGCAGTATCTGGAGAACCTCAACCCGGCGACCGGAGAAAAAATCTGTGACGTTGCCGCTGGTAGTGAGCAGGAGATCGACCAAGCCGTGGCTGCTGCCAAACAGGCCTTCCCCAAATGGGCAGGCATGCCCGCAAAGCAGCGTGCGCAAATTCTTCGAAACCTGGGTGACCTGATCAACAAGCACGTGCCCGAGCTTGCTGAGCTTGAAACGCAAGACACTGGCTTGCCCATACACCAAACGTCCAAGCAGCTCATTCCGCGCGCATCAGACAACTTCTACTTTTTTTCCGAAGTCGCCACCCGGCGTGATGGTCGTACCTATCCCGTCGATAATACGCTTTTGAATTACACGCTGTGGCAGCCTGTGGGTGTTTGCGGACTCATCTCCCCATGGAATGTGCCGCTGATGACGGCTACGTGGAAAGTGGCCCCATGTCTTGCGCTGGGCAATACTGCTGTCCTGAAAATGTCCGAGCTCAGCCCCATGACTGCGAACCGACTGGGGCAACTTGCACTCGAAGCCGGCGTGCCGCCAGGCGTCCTGAATCTGGTGCACGGCTATGGCCATACTGCAGGGGATGCATTGGTACGCCACCCCGATGTACGCACCATTTCCTTTACCGGTGGCACCGTCACGGGCCAAACAATTACTGAACGCGCAGGCATCAAACGACTGTCAATGGAACTGGGAGGCAAATCTCCTGTCCTGATTTTTGACGATGCCGATCTTGAAAGAGCACTTGATGCCGCCCTATTCACAATTTTCTCCATTAATGGAGAACGCTGTACAGCGGGATCCCGTATTTTCATTCAGCGCAGTATTTACGATGCCTTCTGCAAAGAATTTGCCAAACGGGCAAAGCGCCTGATTGTGGGCGATCCCCAGAATATGGATACTAACGTTGGCGCCATGATCACGCGTCAACACTGGGAAAAAGTCATGGGCTATGTGCAGTTGGCCAGTGAGGAAGGTGCCACCGTGCTGGCCGGTGGAGGCGTGCCTACCGACCTGCCGGACCATGTTGCTGGCGGCAACTTCATCCAGCCCACCGTCTTGACGAATGTACGCAATGACATGCGTGTTGCCCAGGAAGAGATTTTTGGCCCGGTCGTATGCCTCATCCCGTTTGAGGACGAAGCAGAAGGCCTGAGTCTGGCTAACGACAGCTGTTACGGCTTGGCGTCCTACGTCTGGACACAGGACATCAGCAAAGCACACCGGCTGGCCGCTGGCATTGAAACCGGCATGGTGTTTGTCAACAGCCAGAACGTGCGCGACCTGCGTCAGCCCTTTGGCGGCATCAAGGCCTCGGGTGTCGGTCGTGAAGGGGGGGAATTCAGCTTTGAAGCCTTTTGTGAAGTCAAAAATGTTTGCGTATCGCTGGGTTCCCACGACATCCCTAAATGGGGTGTTGCCTAGGCACCAATTTTATTGTCCGCTCTTAAGATGATTTTGCGGCCATCGACCTCGATCCGGGCATCACGCTTGAGCTTGTTCAGCACCCGGGTCACTGTCACCCTGGACAGGTCCGTGAGCGTCCCAATCTGCTCATGCGTCAGGTCCACAATGATTGGTGTGGAGGGATGATCAGGATCAAAATGTGTCTTGAAAAAACGCTTCAGAAAGTTCACAACACGCTGCTCGGGCGATTCAAACACCGATTGCCTTAAACGGGCCACTAGTTGACGCTGCTTCACATGCATCAGGTACAGAAGCGCCGAAGCAAATTGTGGATCACTCATCAGGGCCTGCGCTTGTTTGCTATCGAAACGGATCAGTCGTGAATCTTCAGCAGCATGAGCATTGGTGTAGCGGGGCAACTCAAGAAACGAGGCGGCCTCGCCGATCAGGCTGCCCCGCCCCATGATGTCAAGCATGGCCTCGTGACCATCCTCGCTAATCATGGATACATACAACTTGCCGTCCAGCACGACATAAAACTGCCTGTCGGTCTGCCCCTGTACAAACAGGGATGCGCCCCGCTTCAGTGATACGGCTTCGCCCCGGTGCTCGAGCGATTTCAGGTACTGGGCGTGTCTGTCACGGGGCAGCCATGTTTCTGACGCCGTGACGGTCGTGGTGATATCTGTCATATGCATTGTTCCGGTTTCGCCCGAGCTCAAAAAGGACATCTTGTTTTTATTATAAGGAGTTAAAAATGCCTCATATCTGGGTTGAGTATTCTTCCAATCTGCTTCCAGAAATCAATGTGGACAGCATGCTGGAAACCGTACAGGCTGCAGCCATAGGCGATGGGGATGTCTTCCCACTAGCCGGTGCCCGTACCCGCGGCATTCCCATCAACCAATACCGAATTGTTGACGGCAACCCCGACAACGCTTTCGTGTACGTTCTGCTGCGTATTGCAGCCGGCCGTGATGTGTCAGCAAAGCAGGCAGCCGGCCAGCGCATTTTGGAAGCCCTACAAGACTACCTTGCCCCCATTACGGCAAACAGGCCTATGGGTATTTCGGTGCAGTTGCAAGAAGTCGCCGACACACTCAATTTTAAAACCAGTAACTATAGAGACTACCTGGCAAACAAGTCACGGTAACGTCGCGACGCACCACCCCGTCTGGAGCACACACTACATGAAGTACAAACTCGATTATGAATTATTTGTTGACGGTGCATGGGCCTCCGGTACTGCCGGCAAGCGCATTGACGTTTTTGATCCGTCCAGTGGACGGGTACTTGGCACAGTCGCCGACGCTGAACTGGAGGACGCGCAACGCGCCGTTGATGCCGCCTGGCGTGCTGCAGACGAGTGGGCACACTACCCTGCCCGTGCGCGGGCCGAGATTTTAAGACGATGCTATGAGCTGATGGTGCGCGACCATGAAGATCTGGCCCGGCTGATCGCGCTGGAAAATGGCAAAGCCTTGCCCGACGCACGCGGCGAAGTGACCTACGCCTCCGAGTTCTTCCGCTGGTTTGCCGAGGAAGCGGTGCGCGGCGCTGGTAGTTATGGTGCTGCACCCGGGACACAGGATGACAGGATTGTGGTTACCTATCAGCCCATCGGCGTGTCATTACTCATCACCCCATGGAATTTTCCAGCCGCCATGGCCACACGCAAGCTGGCACCGGCTCTGGCCGCCGGCTGCACATGCATACTTAAGCCTGCCACAGAAACACCGCTTACCGCTTACGCCATTGCCAGCCTGATGGCCGAGGCAGGCGTACCCCGGGGCGTGGTCAACGTCATCACTACATCCCAGACGAGCCCCGTCGTTCGTGCCGTGATGGAGGATGACCGTGTACGTAAACTGTCATTTACCGGATCAACGGAAGTGGGCCGTACACTTTTACGCAACGCGGCAGAGCGCGTTATCAACTGTTCGATGGAACTTGGTGGCAACGCCCCGGCACTTATTTTTGATGATGCCGACATGGACAAAGCTGTCGATGGCATTATGCTGGCCAAAATGCGCAATGGGGGTGAGGCCTGCACGGCAGTCAACCGCATCTATGTACAAAAAGATAGTCACGACGCCTTCGTTGGCCAACTTACCAAACGCATCCAAGCATTGGTGTTGGGCAACGCAACGGACGACAGAACAGAATGTGGCCCATTGATCAACGACGCTGCCTCCCAGCATTTACGTCGGTTGATTGATGATGCAGTCGAGCGTGGTGCCACACTGACCTGTGGCGGTTCAGTTACCAGCAGCAACCCGCGCATGTTCCCCCCAACCGTCCTGGCCGACGTGCCCGCCAACAGCACCATTCTGGATGAAGAGATTTTTGGTCCAGTCGCAGCCATCGTGCCGTTTGATACAGAAGAGGAAGCCATCACGGCAGCCAATAATACGCCCTACGGCTTGGTTGCCTACGTGTTTACTGAAGACATGCGCAAAGCCATGCGGGTCAGCGAGCGTATTGACGCCGGCATGGTTGGCATCAATAAGGGGGTCGTCTCTGACCCTGCTGCCCCGTTTGGGGGCGTCAAACAAAGCGGCTTGGGACGTGAGGGCGGCCATGTTGGCATGTTTGAGTTCATGGAAGCCAAGTACATTGCACTGTCTTGTGATGATTAGCCGTTGTGGCAGCCCTGTATCTTAATTGGCTAGAAGGCTGCGAGGACTATCGGGCTGCCTCCGCCGGCCCTGCGGGCCAGAAGTCGGCTAGTCCCGACAGCCCTCGCAGCCTTTGTCTTGCACAGAGATCATTTGCTGTCTCGCTACCACCAGAACCTACCCTTTAAAGCCCTGAAGCGAATAAAAAACCCTCATCTCAGACAATTGACAGCTTCATCAACACCAATCCTGAGACGATAAGAATCACAGCAATGATTCTGGCCGCGCTAATCGGCTCGGCCAAAAATACAATGCCTACAAAAAACGCACCTACAGCGCCTATTCCTGTCCAGATTGTGTAGGCTGTGCCAAGCGGGATAGTTCGCATGGCGATGGCTAACAACCAGAAGCTGACCACCATTGCCAAAACCGTAATGAGTGACGGTATAAGCCGATTGAAACCATGAGATTGCTTCATGGTGTAAGCCCACACGATCTCGAGAATACCAGCTACAAAAAGATAGGCCCAAGACATTGACCCCTCCGAAA
>DAHVSI010000215.1 GCA_027324645.1 Castellaniella sp.
TAAGCCCGGCATTGCCTAAACCATAGACAACCAGGTACATGCCGATGGAAAACAGTACGATCTGCCAAGGTGCATTCCACAGCGCCGCTTTCACCGATACTATGGCACCCCGCCCCAACGTCCACCATCTTCCGGCAATGACCATCAGTACCAGTGCACCTGTTCCAGTGACCAATGACACCGGCACGTTGAACATCTCCGTTGCAAAATAAGCTGCTAACAGTGCCAGTAAAAGTGGCAAGGCAGCACGAAAAACCAGTGGATCAACAATCGCCGTTGATGGGGCATCAAGGGCCTCCACGGTGTAGGCAGAAGGTATCCTGGGGCGAAACGCTACCCACAACACGATCAGCGTTGCAACGACTGAAACGATATTCACGGGCACCATGATTGCTGCATACCGTGCAAATCCAATGTCAAAATAGTTTGCACTGACAATATTGACCAGATTTGAAATAACGAACGGCAAGCTTGCAGTGTCGGCGATAAAGCCCGTCGCAATAATGAAGGCGAAGGCGGCCGGGGCAGGCATATTCAGCCGCACCAACATGGCAATGACGATTGGCGTTAACAACAGGGCCGCCCCATCATTGGCAAAGATGGCCGAGACGAGCGCACCCAGAAGAATGATCAGACAAAACAAGACGCCTGCCCTGCCACGGCCCAGGCGGACCATATGCAAGGCCGCCCAGCCGAAAAAGCCGGCCTCATCCAGGATCAGGGAAATAATGATTAAAGCGACAAATGTGAAGGTGGCGTCCCACACGATGTCCCAAACGATGTAGACATCCGACCACTGTACGACACCACTAAGCAGCGCTATGGCAGCCCCGCCCAAGGCACTCCAACCTATGCCCAGATTGCGGGGCTGCCATATAACCAAGCCCAGTGTTACAACAAAAATACCAAATGCCAGCATGCTGCCTGAGTTACAGACTCCGTATGTTTTTGACGCCGGCGCTGTTAAGCGTGCTTGTAACCAGGGCAGCCTGTTCCTCGTCCTGCGGATGCAGCACCAATGACCATTCGCCGTCTTCAACAGCTGTATTAACGGTCTGGATGACGCCCTGATGATCGGGTCGCATCGCAATAAAACCGCCCAGCATCATGCCGCCAGCTGTGGCAAAAAACAGAAAGGCGGTCAAACTACTGGCAGGGGCCATTCTGACAAACCCCGTGTTGAAGACATACAAAGCGCCCCATAAAACCAGTCCAAGAAGAAAACCGCCAACTCCAAGCGAGGTGTGAGAACGCACTAATGTCTTTGCCATGCCGTCATTTTCAGGCTCAAGTTTTTTACCATACCGTTCGTCCGAGGGGCCCACTAGTTTGATTTGGTCCGTTTTTAAGCCCGTGGCCTCAACTTCGGCGGCACATTTTTCAGCGGCCTGTCGCGTCGTAAAGGTGGCTGCAACGCGGGTGTTAAACGATTCACCTGACAAGATAGTACTGGGATTCACCATGATCAACTCCTTGCTACAACACGATACACCCACTCTACCTGCTGAGGTCTGCAGGCTTATAACTCTATATGAGCAAAGTAAAACAAATGTGAATGGAAATGTCCCGATACTAAGCTGACGAACGTTGAAATGATGTGATGATTATTCCTCTGGCACAGCAACGCCCTGCTCGGTGAATACCTCTTGTGCGACACGCAATGCATTCAGTGCCCGCGGAAAACCCACGTAAGGAATAAGGTGCACAATGCAGCCAACGATTTCCTTTGGAGTCAGACCCACATTTAACCCTGTAACCACATGCATGCCGATCTGGGGCGTGCCCTGTGCTACCAGCGCAGAGATGGTGGTCAGTACCTTTTGCTTGTTATCCAGCCCGTCGCGAGCATAAATATCCCCAAAGGCAAACTCAACAATAAAGCGGCTCAGGTCGGGTGCGACGTCTTTAAACCCTTCGCCAATGTCCATGTGGCCGGTCACGCTATGTTCATCCGGGACAGTCAATTCTTTTAGCTTGTCCATCCCACGTTGATAACGATCAGTTGTCATAGAGATTACTCCCTGCTCAAACGGTTGTTTCATGGTCAGCCGCGTATTCAGACGCAATAGTTTGCGCAACGATCACACGCTGTGCTGGTGTTTCTGTCTTGTCCTGGGACTGTAATTGTTCCCTGTGCGCCTCGACTGCTCGTGTTCGCAACAGCAGCCCCGCATTGTTGGAAATTTGTATGTTCAAGCCTGGCCTGGCATTGATCTCAAGCATCAGAGGCCCCTTTTCTTCGTCCAGGACCATGTCCACACCAATGTAGCCCAAATGGCAAAGATCATAACAACCCGCCGCCAGTGTCATGAAATCGTGCCATTGGGGAACGGAAATGCCCGCCACCGGATTATATGTGTCGGGATGCTTGGTTATTCTGGCATTAAGCCACGAGCCCCCAAGTGTTTGCCCAGTGGTTAAATCTACCCCCACACCAATGGCGCCCTGATGCAAGTTTGCCTTGCCACCAGATTGCTGTGTGGGCAACCGCACCATGGCCATGACGGGGTAACCCCACAGGACAATGATGCGGATATCGGGCACGCCTTCGTAGCTGATTTGGCTAAACACCGGGTCCGGCTTGACACGATATTCGATCAGGGCCCGATCGCGCACTCCCGCCAGGGAGTACATACCGGTCAGGATATTGGAAATCTGATATTCCAGTTCGTCGTGTCTGAGCAGCCGGCCAGAAACCGTGCGGTAAAAATCGTCAAACCGGTCGGCGATCACCATAATGCCCTCACCTGCTGCTCCCTGAGCAGGTTTGATGACAAAATCAGCATGTTGATCGGTCAGAGCCCGCAAGCGACGCAGCTCACTGTCCGAGCTGATCACATCATACTTTTCTGGTACCTGTATGCCGGCGGCCAGGGCTCGTTCCTTAGTCAGAATTTTGTCATCGACCAGAGGATAGTGCTTGCGATCATTAAGCTTGAGCACATAATCGGCATTACGACAGTTAATGCCCATGATTCCCCGATCACTGAGTGCCCGCCATGTGCGCCATAAACCCAGCATGCCTTATTCCTTGATCACAGCACGAAAGCGAATGAGCTCACTTAACCGGTAGCCCCGGTACCTGCCCATAAGCAACATGAACGCCAGCATCAGCAGCAGTACCCCGGGAAAGGTAAAGACAAAATACTTTAGCCAGGCCAGGTTCATGAGATAGAACGCGCCGGCAGCGGCAACGAGTGTGGTGACCCCTTGTTTGAAGGCCGTGTTGCCTCCGCGCTCATCCCACGATATGGACAGCCGCTCGATGGTCATGGTCAGGATGACCATGGGAAACAAGGAAACGGACAAACCGCTGTCCAGACCCAGGCGATAACTCAGCAAGCTGATGCCTGCCATGATAATGACTACAAAGGTCAGCACCACAGACAATCGGGGGAGTAGCTGGAGTTTTAGATACTCAAGATAGCCACGTAACATCAGGCCAATGGCTGTGATTGTGCTGAAAAACAAGATCCCAAAGCCTAATCCAGTCTCCCGAAAAGCCATGCCTATCAGGACTGGCGTAAAAGTACCCAGTGTTTGCAGGCCAATAACGTTGCGCAGCAACAGAATAAACAATACGCCCACCGGAATCATGACGATGAGCTGATAAGTCTGCTGGTCGCTTAACGGCAGACCATACAGTGAATAATCCAGAAAACTGGATGCGGCGTTCGCATCCTGAACCAGTTGGCCAAGCCGCAGGGCGTTTACCTGGCGGTCGTTAACAGTGAACTGAACCTGTGCGTTTTTGCCGCCTTCAAGCTCGACAAACGGCTCATCTCCATACCACCACACCATGCGGTCGTCCGGCAGGCCCTTGGCACCACTTTCCGGCTCAAAATACAGCCATCTTTTGCCATTGAAACTGCGTATCCACAAATCTAGTTCTTGAGCATTTGGATTGCTCAAGTTTAAAACGTGCACACGCTGTATGGGCACATGGGCTGACGCCAGCAACACTTCCAATGCATCCGCTTTTGTCTCTGGTGAGGGTTCCCCGCCCATGAGGGTTTTGACATGATCATTGTCAGGCTGGTTAAGTCTTTTAATGGCCTCGCCAATAAATGTCTCCACGTCAGCTGAGTACTCGCGTATAGGATCCAGCAACGCATCAACCGCAACCTGCTCGGCCTCGTCAACCTCAACAGGGTCACGATAAACAGGGCCTTCCTCGGCAGGCGATTCGCCGCCAAACCTTGAACTGATGGCCAGGCGATAAAACAGGGTCTGAGCACCCGAGGCGCGCCTGGCCGACCACGTCACCAGCCTGTTGTCCTCTTCCCTGTCAACACTGACCCCATAATTTTTCGAGACAAAGCTTTCGTTAAGTGATAGAAAACGGTCCCGAAGGGGTGGAACAAATGCCCGAATCTTGACTGCCGAGTCGCTTTCGGCATCAAACTGGATTTTGGCATCGATGCTCCATACAGAATCTGTTTCTTCTTCAGAAACAGGCAGCTTGAGAACCAGGATTTGATAGGCCGTCAGCAGCACGCCAACCAGTGTTAATAGAATAACGAGTATTCGTAAATGAAACGTTTGTGCACGCATTTTTTAAGTTTCTATTCTGCTTTAATCGGTGTCGTCATCTATTTCCGGCTTGGTGACGGTAAATTCTTCGTCAGGGTCGACAATCACGCCCAGTTGTTTCATAGCTTTCGACCCCAGTAAAAATGGATATTTAAAATTGCGCCTGTCCGCAAGGTTCACTTCTATTGTTTCTTTCCTGTCACCCAGCACAACGTCCATTTCTACAACCGGGCGCTCGATATACGTTTTGTCCTCATCAGCGTCAAAGTCTTCCGCGCGTCGTTTGACGCGGCTGGAACGAACCGCCGGCATTTCAAAGGCTTTATCTGGCGCGTCGTCTATGGCCAGACTGAAACGAACCCATTGCTCGTCATCCTTTTCAAACAATTCAATTTTGTGGGCACTAAGGGATGCGGTTGTTGCACCAGTGTCAAGCTTGGCTTCCAGCACCTGGCCAATGGCTGGAATCGCTATATGCTCGTGCAAGCCATGAATATGTTTTTCATGCGCTTGCGCCGTACCTGCTAGGAGCAAGCCAGACATGACACCGACATTAATTGGCTTGATAAAATTTACGAAAAGTGACAAAAGTTTCATATAAAAATAATTGGGCCGGTATTGTTGGCACTCTAAAATGCTGGGCACCAAGCGTGCCACGCCCTATTTTTCCATTAATCAATAATGGTCTATTAGTATGGCAAGTATTCGAGTAGTCAACCTACAAGAACGTTAAATTCGAGTGATTGATTGTATGTAAATATGACTGTCATGGCAGCGCGTCCAATAGCGGTCCCTGACAATCAACATGTTCTGTCAGGTTTCCGGTCAGGCAGGCTTCGACGGCAGATTTTAGCTCCGCGTCTGCATCCCGCTTCGGGTCTATTAAAAATGCCAGTGGGGCATCAACCCAGTCCGGGTTGGGGTTGTCCGAAAACACCAATGCCACACGGCAGGCATCGTCTTCTGGGCCAATGATTGTGTACGCGGCACGGGCTTCCAGGATTGCAGACGTCCTGTACCGGGCCGGCTCACACTGGGCCAGACGCTGGCTAAAACAATCCTGGCTCTGGCATTCATCAACATGATCAGGAATATCAAGGTCTTGACTGGTGTGCTTTTGCTCGGTGTCTGGGGCTGCTGCGTCAACCCGCTCGGCGCTTTCTTCAAGCACTACGCGTCCCGCCGTATCAAGATAGACAACGTGCGCATCGGGATAAATCAGGAACCCGTCCTCATCCAACCTGCCCTCGCCGCAGTCTTGACGGTCATCGGCAACAAGTAAATGCAGCAAGCCCTGGTTAAATGCCGGCGGATCCTGCCGCCTGCTTCCGGGTATGTCTTGGGCATCCATACCCCCACCCCACGCGCTACATACTGTGAAAGAGTCAGCGGGACGGAATACGGCTTTACCCTTGCGGTCCATATAAAACAGGCTACCGGCGGCCCTGACGGGTGCCAGGCCGTCCTTGAAAGGCCCGCCCTGCTCAATAGGCGCTGTGATGGGCTTATCACCTTTGTCATGCCACCTTGCATCAATGGTCAGCTCGCCCAGACCCCAATTCATATTATCCGCATCAAGATAATAGACCCCATCCCCGCCAGGCGAGTTGGGTGAAAAGGCCCCTTTGGCCAGACCCTCTGAAAAAGGTTCTGCCTCGGTCATGATGTCCCACTTGAGGTGATTGGGCAGTTCACCTTGTTCGTCGATATATCCCCACCACCCATCGCGGTTACTGGCTGGTGCCAGATTATCTACAAATTTGCCTGCCCCTTTAAAAGAGGGATCGAGGATGACATTGCCGGTTTTGTCGATCCAGCCAAACAGTCCAAAAAATTCGCTACCCACCCGAAATGACGCCTTGCCTTCAGAAAACGAACCAAATTCGGCGATGCTTCTCATGGCAACAAGTTCAATATCGGCAAGTGAGCTGGGAAATCCGTCACGCAACCAATAGCTTCCCTCTTTGGTTATAAACCATGGCTGTTCACGTATTGCTGCACACCCCTGGGAAAACTGCCTGATTGGCGGCCGGTGAAACGCAGCTGAATTGATCAGTGCAGTTGTGCTGTTTGAGGTCAACTGAGGCTTGACTACATACTCCCCCGCCCGGTCGATGACACCCCAGGCGTTGCCCGGCGCCGACGTTTCAACAATGGCACGCCCTTCGGAAAAAGGCATAACCTGACGCCACTTAGGTGCAATGACCCAGTCGCCCTTGGCATTGACAAAGCCCCAACGGCCGTGGTTAGGCATAGGATACAGGGGCTCTTCGCTGTCCTGGACTGGCGTGCCGCAAACAGGCTGTGGTTCATTCTGCCCTTCGGGGTGTTCTGTAAACCGGCTGTTGGCATCCAGCAAGGGGCCGCTACATGCGTAGCCATGGCCATTGCCTGTCAAACAGGCAGAAACGCCTTGATAAGCCTCTTCTTGTGTAGTTTGTGTATTATCCAGAATGAACGCAACAGGTGTGTTTTCCACAGAAGGCATCGCCGGGTTCGACAGATAGGTAAAGGACACTCTGCATCCCTGCTGTACCTTTTCCTGGATTTGATATTCTATTTTGACCCTGTCATCACTACTGGGATGTTTTTTGCTGATCGTGTATGTGGCGGCCTCACACTCGCGGAGCCGGTCCTCAAAACACTGTCCCGATTCACACTCATGCGCCATAGCACCAGGCAGTATTGCAAGCCCAAGTATGATCAGCGCAATTCCCTGCGTTCTTATTACTGAACAGATAGTTGAAAATGGTTGAAGTACCATTTGGGCCTCCTCCATGTCACCGGGGGCTGGCGACACCGCAAAAACCGGGCATATTCAGGCATCGTAGTGCACGCATGCCGGTTGCGCACCGTTCATTTGTACGGGCTTGATCAAAACCGGCTGCTCTTTTGTACGATGCACTATTAAGTACTAAACACTGAGGTCAGACACAATGATTTATCGTTTTTTGCTTTTAAGCTATTGCTGTCTGTACACCGTAGTTGCATCATCCGTGGCTCAGGCACAAGCCATTGATCATGTTGACGCAACGTTTTCCGTGGCGCTGAACAACAAACAAACTGAAGGTAAAAACCGCCTGAAAATCAGCCAGGACAATGGGCACTACCATATTGACTTTGGGCTAGATCACTGGCTATTGACGGTTAGCCAGGAGGCAAGCTTTGATATGGACGATTGTCAGGTCCGGCCGCTTGACTTTACCGATGTCACCAAACGCCCGTTCAAAGACAAAAAAACACAGAAGCTAACCTTTGACTGGGACGACAAAGTTGCCCACTACCGCAGTCCGGATAAAAAGAAAGACTTTGATCTGGATAGCGTGATGTATGATCCGATCAGTCTTTTTTTTGAAGGCCGGTGCGAGGTCATGGCGGGCAATAAGGAATTTTCCTATCCTGTCATTCGCAAGGGCAGCAAGAAGACCCAAAAATTCAAGGTGGTGGACAAGCAACCCGTGGAAACCGGCCAAGGCACTTACGACGCATGGGTAGTGGAACGCGTGCGTAAAAATAAAAAACGCCAGACCCGACTATACGTTGCACCTGAATTGGATTATTTGCTGGTTCGCATTGAACACCAGGAAAGCAAGCTGCTGAAAATTGTGGCAACCCTGGAAGAAATGAGCTACGAACTGGTGGATTAACAGCAAGATACTGAATAATGATTACAGGCTATCACTCGCACGTCTATTTTGACGCGGATTCTATTGAACAGGCACGCCGGCTATGCCAAGCTGCGTCGCAAAAGTTTGGCATACAAATGGGCCGCATGCATGAGCGACCCGTAGGGCCACATCCAGACTGGAGCTGTCAACTTGCCTACGGGCCGGAACAGCTTAACCAAGTGTTACCCTGGCTGGCGCTTAATCGTGGACAACTGGTGATTTTTACTCACCCCCTTACAGGGAACGATCTACACGATCACCGCGATTATGCAATCTGGATGGGCGCGATCCGCCCACTTGATCTAAGCATGTTTGGCGCATAAACACTTCTCTTATTGATTGAATTAGCAGTACATGGCAGACACAAACTCTACGGGCACGTGGTCCGAGCTACTCTGGGGCCGTAATGGCCTGCGTTCCGTTGCCCTGGCCGGCGGTGTTGCGTTGCATGCCATCAATGTCTATATCGTTGCAACGGTGCTTCCATCCGTTGTTCAAGATATTGGCGGCCTGCAATATTACGCCTGGAATATGACTCTATTCGTTGTGGCATCCATTATTGGATCTACCATGACACCCAAATCCATTGACGCGCTTGGCTTACGCCATGCCTTTTTATTGTCCATCGTCGGTTTTTCCGCAGGCACTGCTGTATGTGCAGCGGCGCCCAGCATGGGCTGGATGCTGGTTGGCCGCACTGCGCAGGGATTAGGGGGAGGCCTTTTGCTTGGCTTGAGCTATTCTTCTACCCGCATCCTGTTTGAAGAGCGACTGTGGCCCAAAGCGATGGCCCTGCTGTCCAGTATGTGGGGCGTAGCCACCCTTGCCGGCCCGGCCATAGGCGGTATTTTTGCGCAGGCCGGTGCCTGGCGCTGGGCGTTTTGGTCCGTCATTCTGGTTGCCGGCGGTTTGGGCGTGCTCGTCATCACACAAATTTCCGCCAATGCTACCTCACGCAGTGCCACGCCTGCCCGGGTGCCTGTGGTTCAGCTTGTACTCATGGTAGTGGCCGTTTTGGCTATTTCTTTAGCAAGTCTGTCGCCCAGCGTTGCGTGGAATGTTACAGGCATTGTTGGCGGCCTTCTCATTTCGGCTCTGATTGCCGTGTTTGACGACCGCTCTCAACATCGCCTGCTTCCACATGGGGGCTACAGATTGCAGGGAGACCTGGGCAGTATGTATGCGTGTATGGCTTTGCTAAGCGTTGCCATGACCGCCGAAATCTTCATCCCCTACTTTTTGCAGGCGATTCAGGGCTTTACGCCGCTGGCCGGCGGCTACTTCATGGTGCTTATGTCAGCCGGCTGGTCTACCGGCTCTATCTTCAGTTCAAGCAAGGGTCCCATTGCCGCGGGCAGACTAATGCGGCTGGGCCCGGTTCTGTCTGGAGGGTCGCTTGCAGGCCTGGCGCTTGTCCTGCCGTTGCATATGCCCGAGCACGGCCTGCTGATTGCATGGGGCGTCGGCGCTTTATTGTTTGGCATTGGGCTAGGCATTGGCATCACCTGGCCGCACTTGCTGACTCAACTGTTCCACAGATCACCGCCTGGACAAGAAAACATGGCGTCATCCGCCATTATTACCGTCCAGCTTTATGCCCTGGCATTTGGCGCGGCACTGGGCGGTATGGTGACTAACGCTGCAGGCTTTACTGTGCCCGGAGGCCTGCAGGGAACGCAGCAGGCTGCCCTGGCGCTGCTTGTCACCTTGGCGCTCGCGCCTGGGCTGGCCGCCTTCCTGATTCGCGCTGTCGTGAGACGCCGTGTCTAGTGTAAAAACACTATAGGCATTGGTATTTCTGAATCTTATGATCGGGGGTTCAAATCTATAGAATGGGTGACATCAGAGCGGGAAACACACCGTGTCTATTCTGTCCTAAACAGTTAACCGCAACGAAAGGAGTCTACTCATGAGAAAACCTGCAACCTTATCCGCTATCATGCTGGCTTTGACACTAAGCATGGGGATGGGCGCCACAAGCGCTATTGCAGCCAATGATGCTGACGATTCCAAATCTGCTGGTGAAGCAGTGTCAGATACCTGGATAACGACCAAGGTTAAAACAGAGCTGGCTACCGTCAAAGGCCTAAAAAGCCGGGATATATCTGTTGAAACGAATGATGGCGTCGTTACCCTGACGGGGGTGGTTGGCAGTTCCGAAGAAATGAAAAAGGCTGAATCCGCCACGCAAAGTGTCAAAGGCGTCAAAGATGTAGACACTGCCGGTCTTAAAGAAGATCAAGGCTAAAAACCCAGGCCGGACGCTAACCCGGTTAGCGTCCTTGATCGCACATAAAAAAAGAGTCCAGTACATTGCTGGACTCTTTTTTTGTGTGCCTTCTACACTAAACGGGTGGTCGCCCCTGAATAACCCGGAGCAATATAACAACAATGGCGATGATTAATAACAGGTGAATAAATCCACCTAGTGTGTACGAGCTAACCAGACCAAGTAGCCACAGAATGATTAGGATCACTGCAAGTGTATATAGCATCTTGACTTATTCTCCTGTTCACGTTGATGTACGTTCTTTTATCTTACCGATTGAAATTCAATGTGAATAGGGCCAGTTGTACCAGTGAAGTTAGTCTTTGCAACCTATTCTTCCGCTATTTGACTGCCAGTAATGCCGCGTTCCCGTCCCCAAATAATAGCTGTAGCGCGCCTATGCACGCCCAGCTTGCCATAAAGGCTGGACACATAGTTACGTACTGTATTCGGCGCAATGTCCAGGTCACCGGCGATCTGATCATCAGACCGCCCGCAGCACATTTGCTCCAGCACTTCCCTTTCCCGTGCCGTCAGCTCTTGTAAGCTGGTGGACGACTGTGCGTCAGGTGTGGAGCTTCGCACATGAGCAAGCTTTTCAATGAGGCGCTGGCTAAACCATGAGGTGTCTTTCATGACTTCGTCCATGGCGGCCATCAGATCAGACTGCGTCGTGTTTTGCTCAGTAACGTCCTGGATCACAGCTAATACAGCGTCGTCACCCTTAAATTTTACCGTTTTCGCACTGACCAAACAGTCAAGCACCTGATCATGAGCCGTCATGAGCTTGATCTCAAAGTCATGCGTATGGCCATGGTCCGCCAATAGAACTTTTAAACGGGTAAATTGGCAGCGATCGTGCCACACTGTTGATGATTCAATAGCGTTCTGTTGCAGTTCTTTAAGCGTATACCCGAATAGTTCTTTTCCTGCCGGGTTTACTTCCATGAAGCCCATTGGGCTTGCAGAAAAAATAACCATCGGTACAGGAGACAAATCGAATGCCGTCTTGAACAGGCGTTGGCTGTGCTTTAGTTCGGACTTCACCTTTCTAGCCGAGTCCAGATCAACAAAGGTAAACAGGACACACGTTGAACCGGCAACCTCCAGCGGCTGCCCCGCCACGGCGACATGTTTGAATAAGCCATCGCGGAGTCGCAAGTTGGCATTGGTTTGCGGAATAGCCCGATGACTCTTTAACGCCTTAATACATGCTTGCCGGCCATCGCCAACATGCAGGACATCGAATTCATAGATCGTCTTATCCAGGACCTGTTGACGTGTGTACCCCGTCATATCTGAAAATGCTTGGTTGACCTCAATGTATCTGAGGTCGGACAACCGGCACAGGACTGCCGGGGCCGGATTGTTGCAAACCAAATTCGACCCTGTTTTCCATGCAAGTTTTATGCGATTGGCTGGCGCAATATGTTGTGTCATCAGTCACCATCAAAACACCACTAATGCAGATGATGATATAGATGAAGCCTATGACACAGTGTTGCTTTATGTAGTCAGGTGCAGCAAGGCATGGCAACTATGATTGAACACGTTTTTGATGCCAGCGCAACGCACCCATCATGGCCAGCACAATAGCGATCAACGGCAGCATAGAAAAGTTGATCACGTTCCAGCCGGCCGTATTTAATAAATGGCCGGAGCCGAATGACGCCACCGCGACAGTACCAAACACCAGAAAATCGTTC
>DAHVSI010000221.1 GCA_027324645.1 Castellaniella sp.
ACCTTGGTTCGCTCATCGTCACCATAGCAATCCGTCACCATGGCTGTTGCGCCAATAAACCCAAGGTTCCACCCTATTCCCAGCAGAATCAGCGACACCCAAAAGTGGGCCACGGCTGCCCCTGACATGGCAATCACGCCAGATAGCCCGATTATCAATAGCCCAGCGGCTGTGACGGTTTGTTTGCCATACCGTTGTATTAACCGTCCAGTTAAAAAACTTGGCCCAAACATGGCCAGGACATGCCACTGGATACCAAGCGCCGCATTATCAACAGAGTGGCCCATTTGCACCATGGCCATCGGAGCCGCTGTCATAATGAAGCTCATGAGACCAAAAGACACAACACCAGCCGTTGCCGACACAATAAACTCGGGTGTACCTGCAATTGTTGCTAAACGGCGGCCGCTTTCAACCTGTTTTTTAACGTCTGATCCAGGCATGCCAAGCAGCAGCAAAACTGGCAACGCAAATAATGCCAACACTGCCTGACTATAAAAACTGCCGGCAAACGGTGTGTCCGGAAGCAGGTCGCGAGTCCAGATAACCACCTGCGGGCCAATGATGGCTGCTATCAGGCCCCCCACCATAATCAAGGAAATCGCACGCGGGCGTGCCGCCCGATCCACCGCGTCTGCAGCGGCAAAACGGTAACTTTGTACACAGGCGCCATAAAACCCTGCAAGGGCAACACCCATGGAAAAATGAACAAAGTCGTCCTGAGAAATACCCCAGGCGGCCCACAACCCGGATAACAAACCCGCAAGGGCGCCAATGACATAGGCTATTCGCCGGCCCAGACGACGCATGATCAATGCCGCCGGGATAGTCGACAAGGCAACACCTGCCTGATAGAGGCTCACTGGCAGGGTTGATAGCGCCGGATTGCTGGCCAAATTCTGACCAACAATCCCGCCCAAAGAAATAATGATAGGTGGTGAAGCTGCTCCCAACGCCTGGGCGACCACCAATAGCCAGACGTTACGTTGTTGAATGGACTTGCTCATTTATGATTTTCAATGATTATTAAAATATTGCCGTGCCGTTGTAGCCACCCTGCAACGCTCCTGTCAGGCACTTTTGGGTGGAAACCAGTTATACCAAAGTCCATAAACCCAGCAGGCAGCACAAAATGACAGGGCCCATTCAAGCGTTGAAAATAAGATTAGCGCAACAACCGGGACTTTCCACATGCCTAGGCCGGCAGCATACGCAATGACCGCGACACTGGATGCGATAAACAGCACTTTGTTGGCAAACATTTTGGCACCAGCGTTTTCTTTTTGTCCGCCCCAGCTGCCCCGCTCTGCCAGGTGCGCCCAAAGACGATGCGATGGACACCGGTAATGGCCTATAAATCCGCGTACAAGACCCTGAACGGCCAAAAAAGCCATGATCCATGGGGTATAAAACAATGCCGCAAGCGACACCGCAAACGTGATAAACGCCTCCCACCGGGTGACGTTGGACCAGACTGGGGGCACATCAAAACGTAACATGACCGACTTCCTCTTTAGATGGATTGAGTAGCATCTCTATTGATATTTATAAGTATATTATATTTTTATATATATCGTAAAGAGAAGCTTAGTCGGTCTGTGTCAATCCGTTGGCGAATCTATCCTACCACTCTGGGGCGTACAGTCGGTCGGCGTCTCACCTGCTTTTCCGTCATGGATTCAGAAGCATCCTGGTGCGCTGGTCGCGGTCGGGACACTTCCTGGCTGTCCAGCGTAGGTGTATCAGGCGCGCCACCCATATCACCATGCATTGCAGTATTCTTGCTCTGTGCGCTTGTCCAGGGTGTATGGTCCATGTCAATGCCGTCAATGGTGGCACGTGACACCAATGTTTGCATATAGTCACGGCCTGCCTGCACCCATCTGGCCTTTTCCTGGGCCTGCCTAAGCTGTGGCAATACCGACTCAAAGGGAAGCACGTCCCCCCGCGCTCGCGCGTCCAGCCGAATAATATGGTAGCCATAGCGCGTACCCAACGGCTCTTCAGAAATGGCGCCTTCGGGCATGGTAGCCAAGGCAGCCTCAAATTCGGGAACGGTATCGCCCGAAGCCAGCTGGCCCAGCAGCCCCCCATTGCTGCGTGATGAACAAGCGCTATATTCCGCAGCCATGGCAGCAAACCTGCCAGGCTCCTTTGTCAGCCGGCTCAGCACCTCGCGGGCTGTAGTCAGCGCCTGATTGCGGGCCTGCTGATCCTCAGGTGCCGCTGGAAACAGGATATGTGCCGCCTCGAACAACGATGGACCATGAAACAGCTCCGGATGGCTGTCATACACGGCCCTAAGCTCCGCCTCATCCACATGGGCAGGCTCAATCGCTTCTTCAAGTAACTGGCGTACCAGCGCCTCTTCAGGTGTTTCCCACTTGCCCTCGTCAATCTGGACAGGCTGTGCCCGGATTGCTTGTGCATGGGCCTCTTGCAACAAAAGCTCGCGCGAGACCAGTGCATGCGCTGCAGCTTGCCATGCCCAACCTGGTTTGTCAGGCGGCATGGGATGGTGCTGGGCTTCGGTTGCAATGGCCTCGGCGTCAATGACAACGCCGTTGACACTGACCGGACTATGCTGCTTGTCTGAAATGACAGGATTCGTCATTTTTGTGATTCCGTATGAGTTGTTGCCATGGGCTTGAGACCGGTGGGCGCTGGCTTGGCACCACGTCGGGAACGCACAATCTGGTAGCCTGGCCGCCAAAGAAACCGCACGGGAGCCGAGACAATATGGACCAATCGTGTGAAAGGAAACACAAGAAATATGGTCAGGCCCACAACCAGGTGTGCTTTAAACAGCCAGTGCACACCAACCAGAATGTCTGCCGCACCACCTTGGAAATATATGATGCTCTGCGCCCAATGCATCAAGCGCAGCATTTCACTGCCATCCAGGTGACCCAGCGACACAAAGATGGTGGCCAGCCCCAGCACAAGCTGAACCATGAGCAGCACCATGACGGCTGTGTCTCCAAACGATGAATTGGCCCGGATTCGCGGATCGTAAATACGCCGGTGGAGCAATAACCAGCCTCCTACCAAAGCCATGATGCCCGCAATGCCTCCGGCGACGATGGCCAGAACTTGCTTGGCTCCGTGGCTGATACCCAGCGCATCAAAAATCTGTATCGGGACCAATAGACCAAACAGATGGCCAAAGAAAATCACGAGCACGCCCACGTGAAAGAGCACGGAGCCAACAACAAACTGTTTTTTACGCAGCAACTGGCTGGATTTGCTTTTCCAGGTGAATGGGTCGCGCTCGTAGCGCGCTATGCTGGCGATTACCATCACCGTTAAGGCTATATAGGGGTATATACCAAAAAGAAAGTTGTGCATTTCAACCTCCAGTCTGCTGGGCAGTCCGTTTGACCGTCCGGTGGATCTGAATAGGCACCTCATTCGGCGTCGCCGTAGTTGGACAACCGGCAGACGGGTCCGGACCGAAGGTGACCTGAGCTTCTTCCCAGACAGAATCAAGGGCTTCCAGATCCTGTGGATCATCGTCTTTTTCAGCCAGCAAGGCCTGAGCTTCCTGTGTGGTGTGATCAGCACGCGCAAACGACACCAGTGTGCGTAATACGGCAGCGTAGCTGGTTTGGCGCCGCTCGAGCCGCTGCGCCAATGCGACCAGAATGTGCCCGGCATCGGCCAGTATCTCGCGGGCATCATCCACACTTTGGGTGGATAGAAACTCAAGCAGTACGGGCAGATAGTCGGGCAGTTCCGTCCCCGTCAGATCAAAACCACCAGCCCGGTACGTCTCAAGCAAATCCACCATGGCGCCTCCCCTGTCTCTGCTCTCACCATGAATATGCTCGAACAGATTGAGTGAGAGCGTCCTGGAGCGGTCAAACAACAGGACATAGTCCTCTTGCAGATCGTAGATATCGCTGTGCTCCAACCGGGTTAGCAGCGGCTCCATAGAGTCCAGATCGTGCCGTGAGAACAGGGCTTCTGCATGCAGCGTTTGGCGGACTGCGCCAATCGTCTCCTGCAGGGTCAATCCAGGATACGTCAGCAGCAAAGACAAGGCTTTGAAACTTTTCATGCGATGAACTCCTGGGGGCTGCGGTGCTTGGGCCCACCGAATAACGAACGTCCCGAACTGCCAGTTGAGCAGCCGTTCCCGTCAGTAAATCCGCAACCGCCTTGCAGATCGTACGCATCTTCAACGAGCTCACGATGCGTGGTTGGAATCACAAACCGATCTTCGTAGTTGGCAATGGCCAGCAGGTGATACATCTCATCAATCTGCAACGGCGTCAGGCCCACACGTTCGGCGACGGCATGGTTTTCCACCCCTTCTACCGTTCTGGAGCGCATGAATGAGCGCATGGCCAGCATGCGTTCAAGCGCTGATACGATGGGCGCTTCCTCGCCTGCCGTCAGCATATTGGCCAGATACTTGACTGGGATGCGTAACGAGCGAACATCAGGCATATCGTCCTGAGCAGCGATACGCCCTGCCTCGGCTGCATTCTGAATGGGCGACAGGGGCGGCACATACCACACCATCGGAAGCGTGCGGTATTCTGGATGCAGTGGAAAGGCGATTTTCCATTCCATGGCCATTTTCCAGATGGGCGACTGCTGTGCACCCGTTATCCACTCTTCCGGCACCCCCTGCTCGCGGGCGGCCGTAATCACTTCGGGGTCATTCGGATCAAGGAAAACGTCTAGCTGAGCCTCGTACAGGTCTTCTTCATTTTCCGTGCTGGCCGCCTCGGAAATGCGGTCGGCATCATAAAGAATGACACCAAGGTAGCGGATGCGCCCGACACAGGTTTCAGAACAAACTGTAGGCTGACCGCTTTCAAGTCGTGGATAGCAAAGTGTGCACTTTTCTGACTTGCCCGTGGACCAGTTGTAATAGATTTTTTTATACGGACAGCCCGATACGCACATGCGCCATCCCCGGCACTTTTCCTGATCGATCAGCACCACGCCATCGTCTTCACGCTTGTATATGGCCCCTGACGGACACGAAGCCACGCATGTGGGGTTAAGGCAGTGTTCACACAGCCGGGGCAAATACATCATGAATGTATTTTCATACTGGCCGTAAATATCCTTTTGAACACCCTCAAAGTTGTAATCCTGGGAACGCTTTTCGAACTCGCCGCCCAGCAACTCTTCCCAGTTGGGCCCCCATTCGATCTTTTCCATGCGCTCGCCGGACAGTTTTGAACGTGGGCGTGCCGTAGGAAACGCCTTTAATTCCGGCGCCGACTTCAGGTGGTCATAATCAAAGTCGAATGGCTCGTAGAAATCGTCGATTTCAGGCAGGTCGGGGTTGGCAAAAATATTGGCAAGAATGCGCCATTTGCCACCCTGACGTGGTTGCAGCGCACCATTACGTGTGCGCACCCAACCGCCATTCCACCGTTTCTGGTTTTCCCAGTCTTTGGGATACCCAATCCCCGGCTTGGTCTCGACGTTATTGAACCAGGCGTATTCCACGCCCTCTCGACTAGTCCAGACGTTTTTGCAGGTAACCGAACAGGTATGGCAACCAATGCACTTGTCCAGGTTAAGTACCATTCCAATCTGAGCACGTACCCTCATTGCTCGGCCTCCATTGCGTCAGTCGTGGCCGGTTCGTCCAACCAATCCACCTTTTTGAGTTTGCGGACTATGACAAATTCATCACGGTTGGATCCCACCGTACCGTAGTAATTGAACCCGTATGCCAATTGCGCGTACGCGCCAATCATGTGTGTTGGTTTAAGCACCGTACGGGTAACAGAGTTATGAATACCGCCCCGCTGCCCTGTCAGCTGACTACCGGGCGTATTGATAATTTTTTCCTGCGCGTGGTACATGAACATGGATCCATCCTTCATGCGCTGACTCACCACCGCTCGCGCCACCAGAGCGCCATTGCTGTTGAACACCTCCACCCAGTCGTTGTCCACCAGGCCCGCCTTCTGGGCATCGTTTTCTGAAAGCCATACCACCGGCCCACCCCGGTTAAGCGTAAGCATGAGCAGGTTATCGGTGTACGTAGAGTGGATACCCCACTTTTGGTGAGGTGTCAGAAAGTTCAACACAACATGGGGCTCATCGGCCGATAACGCCTGTGTTGCCGATGCACCAACCGTTTTCAGATCAACTGGGGGCCGCCAGGTGACAAAGCTTTCGCCAAAGGCACGCATCCATTCGTGGTCCTGATACAGTTGCTGGCGTCCTGTAAGCGTGCGCCATGGGATCAGTTCGTGCACGTTGGTCCAGCCCGCGTTGTAGCAGACTTCGTCGCTTTCAATACCAGACCAGGTGGGTGACGTAATAATTTTGCGCGGTTGGGCTGCAATATCCCTGAAGCGGATTTTTTCGTCTTCCTTGACCCGCGCTAGATGCGCATGCTCGCGTCCCGTCACCTTTTCAAGCGACTCCCAGGCGCGCACGGCAACATCACCGTTGGTTTCCGGGGCAAGCATCAGCACGACCTCTGCCGCGTCAATCGCAGTATCGATTTTTGCCATACCCTGCGTGACGCCTTCGTCAGTAACCGTGCCGTTCAGGGCCTGCAGGCCTTTGACTTCTTTTTGCGTATTCCAGCTTATGCCCTTGCCGCCATTGCCAAGCTCATCCATCAGGGGGCCAAGAGCCGTGAAACGTCGATACACATTGGGGTAATCGCGCTCGATGGCGACATAGTTTGGCGCTGTCTGGCCGGGGATCAGGTCGCATTGTCCCTGCTTCCAATCTTGTACGGAATGCTGTGCCAGTTCGCCTGCCGAATCGTGCTGCATGGGTAATTGCACGATGTCCGTCTCAACACCAAGAATTTCTGTGGCAATCTCCGAGAATTTCTTGGCAATGGCCTTGAAGATTTCCCAGTCGGTCTTGGATTCGTAGGCCGGGTCAACGGCGGCCTGAAGCGGATGAATGAATGGGTGCATGTCGGACGTATTCATATCGTCCTTTTCATACCAGCTGGCCGTTGG
>DAHVSI010000234.1 GCA_027324645.1 Castellaniella sp.
GCACAAAAACTGGTGCAAGACGTCATTACGGGTATTTTCATCCAGCTTGAAAACGGGATGAACCAGAACGACATTGTTGAAGTCGCAGGCTTGTTCGGCACGGTGGAAAAAGTAACTATCCGGTCAGTCGTGATCCGAACCATGGATGGTGGCTACCACCTCATCCCATTTTCAGCGATTGACCGGGTCAGCAACCATACCCGTGACTACGGCTACCATTATGGCGAATACAGCGTCTCGCATCGCGAGAGCGTCGATGACACCATCGAGCAACTGCAGGCTGCATTCCAGGATCTCAAGCAAGATGCCGACATAGCGCCCGAGCTACTTGGCGATATTGAAATCCCCGGTGTCACATCGCTAAATGAAAAAGGCTTTACAGTCAGGGCCATGATTAAAACAACACCAGGTAACCAGTGGGCGGTCCAGCGCGCGTTCAACCGCCGGGTCAAGGCCCGCTTCGATGCTGCCGGGATCGAAATACCGTACCCCCAGACTGTCGTGCACTTTGGGCGTGACAAACACGGCCAGGCTGCCCCACTGGACATACATCAAGTCGAAAAGCTCGAGGAAGTCTTTGACCCTGATGCAGCACCGGGCCAAACCCGACGCCCGGTACCTGGCGGCACACAGGCACCCGAGGCAACCAGTTAGTGCAGTAGCATGGCCGTCACGTTTGCGCTCACCCTTCCACCTAACTACCCAACGGAACATGTGCTGGGTTACCACCAACGCGATGCCTGGCAGCTAAGTGAAAAACGGGACGGCCAGACCTTGCAGAAAGCATTTATGCTGCAAGGTACGCCCACTCTGCTGGCACTCGATTTCTCTGCCCAGCGCGTCAGTGTGCGTATGGACAGCCCGCACGAGTCGGCACAAACTGCCATGGCAACACATACTGTCCAGCGCATGCTGGGACTGGCCCAGGATATTGACGCCTTTGAGCAGGCCTACCATGACCACCCGGTTATTGGAGCCGTCATCCAGCGCCAGTCGGGCCTGCGTGTCGCGGCAACTGTGACGCCATTTGAAGCCCTGGCCTGGGCCATCATTGGCCAACAAATCAGTGTGTCTGCAGCCGTCGCAATCCGCAGACGCCTGATCAAGACAGCCGGCCAGACACACGACAGCGGACTTTGGTGCCATCCCGGGCCCACCGACATACTTGCCACTACACCAGAACAGCTCCGGGCGGCAGGACTGTCAAACGCCAAGACACAAACGCTTCTTCATGTCAGTCGCGCGGTCGACACCGGAGCACTGCCGCTGGATGAATGGCTTGAGGAAGACACCGCCGACTGGGAGGCCAGGCGCGCTGCTTTGCAAAGTATTCGCGGCGTGGGCCCCTGGACGGCGGACTATACGTTACTGCGCGGCTATGGCTGGCTGGACGGCTCTTTACATGGCGATGCAGCAGTCCGGCGTTCGCTGGGCCTGTTGCTGGAAAGCGAACAACCCTTGTCCCAGCAGTTTGCTCGCACCTGGCTCGAGCCCTTTACTCCATGGCGCGCCCTTGTCGGCGCACATCTGTGGGCAGCCAACCGCATACAGGCCTGATCCCTACCGTACAGGAAGAAAATTAAAGAACAGCAGGCCCTGCAGATAATTAATACCGACACGCCGCAATTTTTCGTCCAGCAGGTTAGCCACCAAATCAAGACGCCCAACCAGCTGGCCAAACTCCCGCTCAAAACTTAAGTTACTGCTCTGGTCCGTTAACTCATTGGCCAGCAAAAGCGGTTCACCGTGGTCATCGCGCCTGGAATTCAATAACCACGCAGCAATTTCCACATTGCGCGCCGCATTGAAAATATGCTGGGCATCGAGATTGTCGGCCACATAAAACCGGCTTTTGTCCTGATGGGCTGTCAGGATCATGTCAGCCAGGCCATAAATAAATGCTTCAACACGGTCCCCCGTGTAGGCTGGGTCCAGAGAGACCGATAAAATCTCAATGTCCTGCAGGCCATCCAGACGTTGGGGTGGCGAAGCCGTCTGAATGTTTTGTTGCCCATGTTTCAGGGCGGCTTCAAGGTCAGCGTGCCCCGCCCGCTTCCAATGCCCCGGGTTGCGTCTGTACAACTTTTCCTGCAACCGGTAAAGGCTGTCAAGGTTGTCGCGCATGGCCATGGTGATAGTCCGGTTAAAATCGCTCTGGAGCAACTGATCCATTGTCATGGACTCACCGGCAGGCCCCGGCTCTCCTTCGCTGGGCGCAGAGGCGCAGGCACTAACAGCAATCATTGCAACGGCGGCCATTATTGAACGGGCCGCTTTGCCAGCCGGCAGGCAACGTCGCACGCGGTTCCATGACTCAATCATTATTTGGTACTTATTGACCTTGTTATGCATAGGCGGTGTGGGCACATCATACTGAATTCGTTTCATGCCGTTGCACCCGGGGCGCTGCGCAGCTTATGCTCACGCTCTTTATAGCTGTTATTTATAAGACAATGAGTAATCAACACTTCTGAAAATAAGTCGCGGCGCACTACAATGCCACCCTGTGCGTACTGCCTGACGCAGCTACGCGATGTTTCCAGCAACACCACCCACCATGATCAAGATTCAATCCGTATCACAGCAGTTTCAGGGCCCGGGAGGCTTGGTCCACGCCGTACGCGACGTCTCACTCGACGTACGCAGCGGCGAAGTCTTTGGCATTATCGGGCGCAGTGGCGCAGGCAAGAGCACGCTCGTTCGCATGCTTAACCTGCTTAACCGGCCCACCAGCGGCAGCGTGGTACTTGATGGTCACGACATGACGCGCTTGAGCCCTTCGGCGCTGCGCCAGGCCAGGCGCAATATTGGCATGATCTTCCAGCATTTCAATTTATTGTCATCGCGTACCGTGGCCGACAATGTGGCCCTGCCCCTGGAGCTGGCCGGCCACGATAAACAGGCCATACGCAAGCGTGTGGACGAACTGCTCGACATTGTGGGCCTCACTTCGCAACGCAACCGCTACCCCGCCCAGATCAGTGGTGGGCAAAAACAACGGGTTGGCATTGCGCGCGCACTGGCCAACCATCCAAAAGTATTACTGTCTGATGAAGCCACGTCTGCACTGGACCCTGAAACGACGCGCTCCATTCTTGAACTGCTGCGTCGTATCAATAAAGAACTGGGGCTCACTATTGTATTGATCACACACCAGATGGAAGTGATCAAAATGATCTGCGACCGCATGGCCGTCATGGAAGGGGGCAAGGTGATTGAGCAGGGAGAGGTTCTGGACGTATTTCAGGCGCCGGCTCATCCCGTCACCCGTGCCATGATTGGCGACGTTATCGCCCAGGGGTTGCCCGGCGGTGCGCTGGCACGCCTGCGGGCAGAGCTGGCAGCCCAGCCAGACGATGCGGCGCAACGCAACCACATTCTGCGGCTGGCTTTTGTGGGTTCGGGCGTTGAACAGCCCCTGCTATCCGAGGTAGTGCGGCGCTTCAACATGGATTTCAGCATTTTGCACGGACAAATTGACGAAATACAGGAACAGGCATTTGGCTCGCTGGTCATCCTTGCCAAAGGTGATCCGGAACAAATCGCACAGGCAAAAACCTTCATGACAGACCGGGGCGTCGTTGTCGAGGAATTGGACCATGTCATCTCCCCTGATTGATCTTTTTATTACCTCGTTCGTGGAAACCGTGATCATGGTGGCCATTTCCGGTGCAATTGGCGCAGTCATCGGCCTGCCATTGGGCATTTTGCTGCACCTGACTGATCGCAAGGGCGTCTTGCCCATCGTCAGCCTGAATCGCACGGTTGCTCTTGTTGTCAACGCTGTCCGGTCAACGCCATTCATTATTTTGCTGGTGGCCATTATTCCGTTCACCCGTATTGTGGTGGGCACGTCCATCGGTACCCCTGCCGCGATTGTGCCGCTCAGTATCGCAGCCATTCCTTTCATGGCGCGGCTGGTTGAATCGGCTCTGCGCGAGGTCGATCGTGGCCTGGTTGAAGCAGCGCAAGCCATGGGGGCAACCAACTGGCAAATTGTTTATAAAGTACTGGTCCCCGAGGCCTTTCCCGGCATCATTGCAGGGCTCACCATTCTATTGATCAGCTTGGTTGGCTACTCAGCCATGGCTGGCGCGGTCGGTGGCGGTGGGCTGGGCGACCTGGGCATACGCTACGGATATCAGCGTTTCCTGCCTGGTGTCATGCTGGCTGTTGTGCTGATCCTGATTGTGTTTGTCCAACTGCTCCAAACCACCGGTGACTATCTGGTTCGGCGCCTGACACGGCGTTAAGCATCTTTCCTGCCTGTATAGGCTTTTATCTTTATTATTGAATCCTTGTTTCGGAGAACAACCTTGACTATTCCATTGTCACGCCTGATCGCCACGACTGTTTTTTCTGTACTGGCATTCGCCCCAGTTAGCGGCATGGCCAAAACATACAAAATTGGTGTCACACCCGGGCCTCACGCCGAAACGCTTGAGTTCGTCAAAGGCATTGCTGCAGACAACGGACTGGACATAGAAATACTTGAGTTCAGCGACTACGTTCAGCCCAACGCCGCGTTGGCAGCAGGGGACCTGGACGGCAACAGTTTCCAGCACGAGCCCTATCTTGATGCCCAAATTGAAGACCGCGGCTATGAAATTACCAACGTTGCCCTGACCATCACCTTCCCGATGGGGGTCTATTCAGAGCGTGTTGGCAGCCTGGATGAACTGGATGATGGCGCCCGTGTCGGCATTCCAAACGACCCGACCAACGGCGGTCGCGCCCTGCTGCTGCTCGAATCACAGGGGCTTATCGAGCTGGCCGACGGTGTGGGCCTGAAAGCCACACCTTTGGATGTCGTCGACAACCCCAAGAAGATCAAACTGGTAGAACTGGACGCTGCCCAGCTGCCACGCTCACTGTCTGATCTGGACGCCGCAGCCGTCAATGGCAACTACGCGCAGTCTGCCGGCATGGACCCTGTCGAAGACTCCATCGCCATCGAAGATCCGAAGGGACCTTACGCCAACATCCTGGTGGTACGCACCGAAGACAAGGACGAGGATTGGGTCAAGACGCTTATAGACAGTTACCACTCGCCCGAGGTCAAGGATTTCGTGCAGGAAACGTTTGAAAACTCGGTCGTTGTGGCCTGGTAATCAGCATGCGCCAACAGGTCTAACGCAACAGCAACAGGCCCAGACCCAGCATCATGAGTTGCTGGGTCGACATGGCTTGGTCGTTGAGCATGACCTGATCATTTTCCGGATCCAGCACCAGGGTCAGCTGGACGACGTCATCCTGACGGCTGACCACACCCATATCAACCAGCACACTGGCATACTGATCAAACAATGCGCCACCCAGCGCTGCGGCATGCTCGGGGTTGCTGCCGGACCCTGCTCCAAGCTGACCAAACAGCTCAACCACCATGTCACGGCTAACCGTCAAGTCGACATGACCCTGGCGAATCATGCGCCACAGCCAGTCGTTACCCTGCATCTGGGCTGCAGTCAGATCGTTTAATGACATAAACGCCGACGCGTGGCTCTGTCCTGAGCCATTTTCCCAAACCAGCGGATCTAGCGTGATGTCGGGATTATGCTGCAATACTTCGGCCAACCCTTCCTTTATCTGATGCTCCTGCTCCGTACTTAATTGGACGGTGTCTGCCTTCTTATCCTGCTCGGCCATAATCTGCCGCCACTGTGCCTGCAGACGCGATAGCGCATCCTTGTCAAGCTGGCTGACC
>DAHVSI010000043.1 GCA_027324645.1 Castellaniella sp.
GTTTTCGTATTGATGATTTATTGGTCATCTACTTCCTCTTGCCCACGTCAACCTATGAATATTTTCTGTCTGGACATCCAACCAATCCGAACATTTTGACAACCATCCTACTATCGCATAAAGCACAGCGCTTGAGAAACAATCCGCTAACTCAGCGAGGCTACACTGGGATGCCAATACTGTAAGAATATCGGCTACAGAGTGTCATGAGTAGTTAACGGAAACATTGCAAACTAACACTCAATGAGTGTATTGTCACAAACTAGCATTGATTAATCCGTCACCAAACGCATATCGTGCCCGGGCGCTAACGATAAAACCATGACCAACGCCAAGCCGCGCAGCCCAAGCCCTAAAACAGTTCGTCACGCACGCCAGGCTGCAAGCCTAACTCAGACAGATGCGGCGAGAACCGTCAGTGCATCCATGCGTGCATGGCAGCAATGGGAAGCAGGTGAGCGCGCTATGCCACCAGGACTGTTTGAATTGTTCATGCTCAAAACCCGACAATGGTCTTTGAATAAAAATCAGCGGCATAGATGACAACAAATTGATTTATATGGATAAAACTGATTTATCTTCACACACCCCCATGATGCGGCAATACCTGCGCTTGAAACAGGAAGCCGGCAAACACCTTTTGTTCTACCGTATGGGCGACTTTTACGAACTCTTCTATGAAGACGCCCGCTATGTTGCCAGTCTGCTGGACCTGACGCTCACACAACGCGGGGTGTCAAAAGGTGAGCCTGTTCCCATGGCCGGAGTGCCTGTACACGCCATGGAAAATTATCTGGCGCGGCTGGTCGCCATGGGGGAATCTGTAGCCATTTGCGAGCAGACCAGCGACCCGGCAGCCAGCAAGGGCTTGGTTGAGCGGCAAATTGTACGCACCGTAACGCCCGGCACACTTACAGATGAAGCACTGCTTCCCAGCAAAAGTGACCGGCCGCTTGCTGCCGCACTGACCATCAGGCGGCGGGGCCGCCAGTTAAGCGCCCTGGCGTGGATGAACGTTGCCAGTGGCGAGTTTTGTGTGTGCCAATGTGACCCCCAGATGCTGGCCACTGAGCTCGACCGCATTGACCCGGCAGAGCTTATTCTGGCGGAAGAGGCCGAACCCATTGAAGGCTTGTCAGCCGACCTGGCAGTTAGCCCGGTGCCGACCTGGCATTTTGATGCGGACAACAGCCACCAACTACTGTGTGAGCACTTTGGTGTTGATACTTTGGCAGGTTTTGACTTGGATACGCTGCCGGTTGCCATCCGGGCAGCTGGTGCCTTGCTGCGCTACGCACTGGATACGCAGGTGGGCCGCTTGCCCCATGTGCAGTCGGTCCGGGTGGATCATCCAGGCGACTATCTGGTGCTGGATCCCGTCACACGAAAAAACCTTGAGCTGACGCGGACCATCAGCGGTGATGAAACCGCAACCCTGTTTACCACGCTTGATCAGTGTGTCACGTCCATGGGCAGTCGACTGCTTAAACGCTGGCTGCACCATCCATTAACGGACAATACTGCCGTGCAACGGCGCCAAGACGGCATCACCGGCATACTCACCATACCCATGGACAATAGTGCGGAATCTGGTTTCGCGTCATCAGAGGCGCTTCCGACCGGATCCACGCTGCTTGATGGCCTACGGCTGGCACTTCAAGGGCTGCCAGATATTGAACGCATTGCCACGCGAATTGCCCTGAAGTCAGTGCGCCCCCGTGAACTGGCTGGTTTGCGCGATGCCCTGGAGCGGTTGCCTGCCCTTCAAGCGGTGCTGGCCGCATTGCGCGAGCAACCATGCTTTGATCACCTAGTTGAGCCTATTCATATTGATGAGGCTCTGGCAACGTTGTTGCAGCAGGCTATTGATGCGGAGCCCGCTTACCTCATCCGTGATGGCGGTGTCATTGCCGATGGTTACGACGGGCAGCTTGATGAGCTCCGCAAACTGGCAGGTGACAGTGGTCAGTTCCTGGTTGACCTGGAGGCTCGCGAACGCGACCGCACAGGCATTACCACGCTCAAAGTCGAATACAACCGCGTCCACGGCTTTTACATTGAAGTGTCCCGTGGCCAGGCTGATCGAGTACCCATTGACTACCAGCGGCGCCAGACGCTTAAAAACGCAGAGCGATTTATTACGCCCGAGCTTAAAGAATGGGAAAACAAGATCCTGTCTGCCAAAGAACGCAGCCTGGCACGCGAAAAGTGGCTGTTTGATGCACTGCTCACCGAGCTGGGAACCTGGGCATCCGACTTGACCCGTTGCGCTGCAGCCTTGGCTGAGCTGGATGGCTTGGCCGCCCTGGCCTATCACGCCCACCACAATGAATGGGTTGCCCCGCAGCTAACCAGCGAGCCCGGCGTCCTGATACACGCAGGCAGACACCCTGTCGTTGAACGCACGATCGAGACCTTTACTCCCAATGACTGCGAACTCCATGCGCAACGCCGGCTTTTGCTGATTACCGGACCCAACATGGGTGGTAAATCCACCTACATGCGGCAAACTGCACTTATCGTGCTGCTGGCACGTATGGGCAGTTATGTGCCGGCACAGTCGGCGCGCATTGGTGTGTTTGATCGCATTTTTACCCGTATTGGCGCTGCAGATGACCTGGCCGGCGGACGGTCAACCTTCATGATGGAAATGACCGAAACGGCGGCTATTCTTACGGCCAGCACGCCGGCCAGCCTGGTCTTGATGGACGAGGTGGGACGCGGCACGTCTACCTACGACGGCCTGGCACTTGCACAAGCGATTGCCACCCGCTTATTGACACATAACCGCGCACTGACATTATTTGCCACCCATTATTTTGAAATGACCACGCTGTCAGACAAGCATGACACCGCAGCCAATGTTCACCTGGCTGCAGCCGAGTCTGCGCAAGGCATTGTGTTTTTACATGAGGTCAGGGAGGGGCCAGCCAGCAGAAGTTACGGTATTCAGGTGGCCCAGCGTGCCGGGGTGCCACAGCCAGTCATACGCGGTGCCACCAAAGAGTTGGCCCGGCTTGAAGCGCGCCTGGCGCCCTCGCCCCAACTGGACCTGTTTGCTATGTCAGACGATACCCAGACGGATGCTGAGGCGGCTGAAGACGACTTGAACAGTCCGCAGCCGGCGGCGCCATTATCCGAGCAAGCAGCAGCGCTGCAAGCTGCCGTTGAAGCGCTATCCCCCGATGAAATGAGCCCACGGCAGGCGCTTGAT
>DAHVSI010000258.1 GCA_027324645.1 Castellaniella sp.
TCATCCGAGAACAGCATGACATCGTGGCTGCCATTGGTGATATCGACGCCGATAAGGTAGTCGCCCTCGTCCAGCCCGACAGCGATAATACCGGTACGCCGCGGGTTGGAGAAATCAGACAGCCGTGTTTTCTTGACTGTGCCGCGCGACGTGGCCATAAAGACAAACGCCTGGTCGGTAAATTCGTGCACCGGCAAAACTGCGGTGATGCGCTCGCCTTCTGCCAGCGGGAACATGTTGACGATAGGACGGCCACGCGCGTTGCGCGAGCCCTGCGGGACCTCCCATACCTTGAGCCAGTACACCCGGCCGTGGTCGGAAAAGCACAGAATGTGATCGTGCGTATTGGCAATGAACAGCTCTTCGACCCAGTCGTCTTCGCGCATGGTGGTGGCCAGTTTGCCCCGCCCTCCGCGCCGCTGCGCCCGATATTCGGACAGCGGCTGGCTCTTGATATAGCCTGCCTGCGATAACGTCACCACCATATCCATGGGAGTGATCAGGTCTTCGGTATCAAGCTCAGTCGCATTGAATTCGATTTCAGAGCGGCGCCCGTCTTTGGTGGTGTCGCCGAATTCGTCCCGAATTGCCCGCAACTCGTCACCAATAATCTCGGTCACGCGCTCAGGGCGGGCCAGGATATCGAGCAAGTCGGCAATGACTTCCATGATGCGCCGATACTCGTCCGTGATTTTTTCCTGCTCAAGGCCAGTCAGGCGCTGCAGGCGCATGTTCAAGATTTCTTGCGCCTGGGTATCGCTAAGTCGGTACAGCCCGTCGGCCTGCAAGCCATATTGCACCGGCAAGCCATCGGGGCGATAGGCGGCGCGGCCGCCCGGCATGTTGCCGTCGTCGGCGCGTACCAGCAATTCGCGCACCAGGCCCGAATCCCACGTACGAGCCATGAGCTCTTTGCGGGCTTCAGGGGGCGTGGGTGCCGCCTTGATAATGGCGATGAACTCATCAATATTGGCCAGGGCCACTGCCAGGCCTTCCAGCACATGGCCGCGCTCACGCGCCTTGCGCAGCTGGTATACCGTGCGCCGCGTAACAACTTCACGACGATGGTACAGAAAGTGCTCCACCATCTGCTTAAGGTTAAGCAGCCGTGGCTGGCCATCGACCAACGCCACCATATTGATGCCAAACGTGTCCTGCAGCTGCGTGTGCTTGTACAGATTATTCAGGACCACTTCCGGAACTTCGCCGCGCTTGAGCTCAATAACCAGACGCATCCCGTCCTTGTCGGATTCGTCCCGGATATCGGATATGCCGTCGATGCGCTTTTCGTTCACAAGCTCGGCAATGCGTTCCTGCAGGGACTTTTTGTTGACCTGGTAAGGCAGGGCATCGACCACAATGGCCTGGCGGCTGCCGCGCTCCAGGTCTTCGAAATGCGCACGGGCCCGCATGATGACGCGCCCGCGGCCGGTGCGGTAGCCTTCGCGGACCCCAGACATGCCATAGATAATGCCGCCCGTCGGAAAATCCGGTGCGGGAATGTACTCCATCAATTCGTCGATGGTGCAGTCCGGGTTGCCTAATAGGTGCAGACACCCCGCCACGACCTCTGCCAGGTTATGCGGTGGAATATTGGTGGCCATGCCCACGGCAATGCCCGAGCTGCCGTTCACCAGCAGGTTGGGCAGGCGCGTGGGCAGCAACAGCGGTTCTTGCTCGCTGCCATCGTAGTTACGACCGAAGTCGACCGTTTCCTGGTTAATATCGGCCAGCAATTCGTGGGCAATGCGCGCCAGGCGGATCTCGGTATAGCGCATGGCTGCCGCGCTGTCACCATCAACCGAGCCAAAGTTGCCCTGGCCATCGACCAGCATGTAGCGCAACGAGAAGTCCTGCGCCATGCGCACAATCGTGTCGTAGACGGCCAAGTCCCCGTGCGGGTGGTATTTACCAATGACGTCACCCACGATACGTGCCGACTTCTTGTACGCCCGGTTCCAGTCATTATTCAGCTCGTGCATGGCAAACAATACCCGCCTGTGCACAGGCTTGAGCCCATCACGAACATCCGGCAGCGCCCGTCCGACAATCACGCTCATGGCGTAGTCCAGATAGCTGCGGCGCATTTCCTCTTCTAGCGAGATGGGAAGGGTTTCCCTGGCGAAAGCATTCATAATGTGTCTTTACGGCTGCAAAATAGTTGGCTGCAAAACAGGTGTGATGCCGACCTTGCGGCAAATAGGAAATTCTAGCACTTCCGCCCGAAAGCTCCTGATATTGCGCCTAAAAGGCAGGACGCCATGATCCAGCCCCGTACCCGCCACTTTGCCGCTTGTTGCCAAAACGCAACGATATAACGGCTGTTTTGCAAGAATCCGCCCGATCTTTCCTCCAAACAGACTTTTGGCTTAACCAAACTGCACAAAATGCCTTAACATTCGCTGTAATACCCAGCGCAATTCTTTGACTCGCTCATGGTATTGCTATACTGGCTCCATTTCCTGATATGCGGCGGGGGTTCGCTGCGGTCACTTACCAGCATTAAGCTTAACGAGGAGAAACATGAATAAACCCTCCAAAATCGCACTCGCGCTTGCTATTGCAGCCATGACTGCTTCTGGCGCCGCTACTGCGCAAACCGTAGATAACTGGCAAAGTCCTTTTGGTGAAGTCTGGAAAAACGGCACAAACGAACTGTGCTGGCGCAACAATTTCTGGACGCCTGCAACCGGCATCGCCGGCTGTGACGGTGTACCCGTCGCCAAGGACGAGCCCGTTGCCGAGCCCACCACCAGCAAGGTTGTTCTGAACGCTGACACCTTCTTCGACTTTGACAAGACCACGATCAAACCCGAAGGCCAGCAGGTTCTGGACCAAATCGCCTCGCAGGTACAGGGTATGGAACTCGAAACCCTGATCGCCACGGGTCACACCGACTCCACCGGTCCTGCCGAATATAACCAGGGCCTGTCCGAGCGCCGTGCCGAATCGGTCAAGAACTACCTGGTTAACAAGGGTGTTCCTTCCGATCGCATCTACACCGAAGGCAAGGGCGAAACCAGCCCCGTGGCCACCAACTCCACTCGTGAGGGTCGCGCAGAAAACCGTCGTGTAGAAATCGAAATTGTCGGTGCACGCGAAGAGTAATGCCTAAGACCTGACGCGATCCGGCAACATTGATCGCGTCTGTTCTCATTACTTCAAGCAAGGGGTCCCGTGCGCAAGTGCGGGGCCCCTTGTTCATATGTTGTCCCGGCCAACCAGCATGCTTCAGGCCTTGCCCATGACACAAACAAGCCACAACGCCCAGTCCTCCAGCCGCCCCGATAACGTTGACCCTGCTGAAATCAGCAAATTCAGCGCTCAGGCAGCACACTGGTGGGACCCAAAAGGTGACTTCGCCCCCCTGCACGCCATTAACCCCTTGCGTCTGGGTTGGATACGCGACCTGGCCGGCCCCCTGGAAGGCCTGAACATACTTGATGTGGGCTGCGGTGGCGGCATTCTTGCTGAAAGCATGGCGGCCGAAGGCGCCCAGGTTACCGGCATTGACCTAGCGGACGAATCGTTAACCGTTGCCCGCCTGCATGGCCTGGAAACCGGCATCAAGGTAGATTACCGTGAAATCAGTGCCGAAGACTTGGCCGAACAACACCCAGGACACTACGACATCGTGACCTGCATGGAAATGCTCGAGCACGTGCCAGACCCGGCTTCCATCGTGCGCGCCTGTGCAACCCTGGTGCGCCCGGGCGGCCATGTGTTCCTGTCTACCCTTAACCGCAACCCCAAGTCTTTTCTATTTGGCATTGTGGCGGCGGAATATATCTTGAAGCTCGTCCCCCGTGGCACCCACGACTACGGCAGCTTTATCCGGCCAAGCGAACTTGCCGGTGCTGTGCGGCAGGCCGGGCTGCAAACCACGGCCATCAAGGGTCTGGGCTATAACCCCCTGACCCGCATCTACAGCCTGGGCAACGACACCTCGGTCAATTACCTCATGGCCGCACAACGCCCCGGCAACACCCCACAATCCCCTGCTCCGGCCCACCAGCCGGCAGACAATGATTCCTCTGCCTGACCTGACCCATGCGTAAACTGGTTTTATTTGATTTTGACGGTACGCTTGCCGATACCGCCCCCGACCTGGCTGCAGCCGCCAACCAGCAACGCGTGCGCCGCGGCCTGGACCCCCTGCCCGAAGCCCATTTGCGCCCCTGGTCGTCATACGGCGCGCGGGGGCTGCTCAAGGCAGCGCTGGATATTGAAACCGACGACCCGGAATACGATTCTGTGCGCCAACAGTTTCTGGCAGATTACGAAGCCGGCATGACCACCCACACCAAGCTGTTTGACGGCATGACCGACCTGCTGGCCACCATCCTGGCCCACGACATGGAGTGGGGCATCGTCACCAACAAGGCCGAATACCTGGCCCGCCCGCAAGCGGTACACCTGGGAATTGACGCTGATTGCACCGTGCTGGTGGGCGGTGACACCACAGGCCACCTGAAGCCCCACCCTGCCTCGCTGCTGCACGCAGCCAAACAGGCTGGTGTTGAAACCTGGCAATGCATTTATGTGGGTGACGACGAGCGCGACATCCTTGCGGGCAAGGCAGCAGGCATGGCTACCGTGGTAGCAGCCTACGGCTATTGCGGGCCCGAAACTGCCACCATCAGGGGCTGGCAGGCAGACGCCATTGTGGATTCCCCTGCAGCCATCTGGCCTGTGGTGCACCAATGGGCCAAAGAATTGGTGGAAAAAGCTAGCTGACGCGCCTGCCAAAGCACCCCACCACGGCATACAGCCCAAGGGTGACCAACACAAACCCCGCGCCAAACACCAGCCCAATCAGCAGCCAGTCTATAGGCCCTGCGGCATCGGTGTACCCCGATGAAGACACTTTGGCCATGGTGATCAGCGCCAGGACACCGCCAACCAGTCCGCCGGCCTGCGCCCGCACAAAACGCGGGGTCGACAGGCCACGCTCGCGCACCAGGGACCAGGCAAATCCCAGCACGCTAAACAACACCAGCGCAAGCAAAGGCCACAGCCACACGCCCAGCATTTCATCAAACACAATCCATAAAACAGCCAGATCCAGTTCTTGCATGATCATGCCCTCCCGCGCAACATGGCCACATACGTGGGCTTGAGCGCCATGGTCTTCATGACCCAGCTGACCCACAGCTCTTCCAGCGGCGCAATCACGCCTGGAAACGACGGCACCAGATTATCGTTGTAATCAAACTCGACCAGCATGGCCCGCCCCAGGCGTGTGATAAGCGGACACGACGTATAGCCCGTGTACAGGGCATCGCTGTCACGACCCGCCACTTCTGCCACCAGGTGATCCACCACCACCGGCACCTGCCATTTCACGCTGGCTGCCGTTTTGCCCTTGGGTACCCCGGCTATATCGCCCACACCAAACACGTTGGGATACCGCTCGTGGCGCAGCGTGCCCCGATCAACCTGCATCCACCCCTGGTCGGCCCACGCCCCGTCCTGCACAGGCAGCGGGCTGTTCCGTATGACCTCCGGCGCCCGCATGGGCGGTACCACATGCACAAAGTCATAGTCTTGCTCTTGCATGCCGCCAAGTGTTTTAAAGGTCAGGCGACGCCGGCCCGGATCAATGCCATGCAACACATGGCTGTAATGCGTGCCAATTTGGCGCTCCTCAAACAGCATGCGAACCTTTTCGGACACAATGGGTACGCTGAACAAGGCGTCATTGTTGGCGCAATACGCAATCTCGGCCTTGTTTTTGGTACCCTGGCGCACCAGGTGATCGTCCGCAATGAACGTATATTTGATGGGTGCGCCAGCACACTTCATTTCGGTATCCGGCCGCGTAAACACCCCCCGACCCCCTTCATCCGCAAATCGGGACATGGCTTGCCAGGTCGCCCTGGCCGCTTCCGGGCCGTTGTAAATGCTGCCAATACCGTGCTGGCCAATCAGTTCGGGGCTCATGCCTTCAATCTTGTCGTAGGCCAGTTCCATACCCGTGGCAACAACCAGAAAATCGTACGCAAACTGTTTGCCCGACTGGGTGGTGACTTGTCGGGCTTCCGGATCAATCTCGACCACGGTTTCCTGCGTCCAGTTCACGCCCGCAGGTACATAGTCGGCGGTATCTGACACCACATACGAAGCAGGCTTGATGCCGCCTCCAACCAAGGTGAATCCCGGCTGATAGTAATGGTCTTTGCGGGCATCGATGAGGTCGATGGTGGCGCCATCCAGTGCGCGGGCCAACCGTGCCGCCATGGACAGGCCCGCTGCGCCGGCGCCTGCAATCACAATGCGGGCGCGGGTTTTGACCGCCGTCTGTGCGTGGGCTGCTGGCCCAACACCTGCCGCGGGTCCGGCCAGCGTAGCCAGCGCCCCGCCGCCAAGCAGCTTAAGCAGATATCGGCGCGCCTGACGCTGATCTGTGCTGAACCCCATAGTCTTCTCCTGTCTGTGTCTTTTTTACTCTTATCATAATAATATATAAATAAATATATTAATATGTTTCCGCCACACCAAGCAGGGTTTTGTTGATCGGCATCAACCACAGCTGCTTATAATGGGCCGCTATGCAACGCCGCCTATCTTTTGACGCTTCCCCACCCCTCAATGTGCCCCTGCGCTTTATGCTGACCGCGCCGCTATTTGCGTGCCTGGCCGGCCTGATGCTGCTGTGGGCTGGACCCGCCGCCCTGGTCTCGCGCTGGAACGGCACGGCCCTGGCGCTTACCCATATCTTTGTGATTGGCGTATTGGCCAATGTGATGGCCGGTGCCATGCTGCAGATTTTGCCCGTAGCCACCGGCACCCATGCGCTGGCCACCCGCACCACGGCCGGCGTGGTGCACGTTTTGGTCAGCGTCGGCGCTCTGGTGCTGGCAGCTGCCTTTTTGTTTGTCATGCCCCATTTGTTTGGCGTGGCACTTGCCCTGCTGGCCGTTGGCCTGGGCTGGCTGGGCGTGGCCGCCCTGGGCGGCATCTGGCAGCATCGCAAACAGGCGCTGCCCGGATCCCCCACCATTTTGCTGGCCGTCAGGCTATCGCTAGTGTCGTTGCTGGCCACGGTATTGCTGGGCGCCGCCCTGGCGGGCAGCATGGCCATGGCACGGCCGCTGCCCCGCACACTGACGGATTTGCACGCCAGCTGGGGACTGCTGGGCTGGGTAGGCCTACTGATTATTGGCATTAGTTTTCAGGTGATCCCCATGTTTCAGGTCACCGAACGCTATCCCCGGCACGTTACGCGCTGGCTTGCGCTATCGATTTTTATTGTGCTGGGGGCGCTGACTGCCAATACGCTGATGCCTTGGGCCGGGCAATATGAAGCCACTCTGCTGCTGGGTTCGGCAGCGTTGGCGGGTTACCTGGTCTATGCGGCGGTCACGTTTGATTTGCTGCGCGGGCGCAAACGCGACGAACCCGATACTACAACGCTGTTCTGGCGAACTGCGCTTGCTAGCCTGGCATTGTGCGTACCGGCCTGGCTGGCTCATATGCTGGGCGTGGCCAACCTGTCCATCTTGCTGGGGGTGCTGTTTATTGTTGGCTTTGCCTGGTCGGCGGTTAACGGGATGCTGTACAAGATTGTGCCGTTTTTGCTGTGGTTTAACACTCAGCGCGATCTGGAGGTGGCGTTGCCCATTGTGCCCAAGGTGAAGCATTTTATGCCTGATGAGGTGGTGCGTCCGCAGGTATGGGCGCATCGGGCAGCGGTTGTGTTGCTGTCGCTGGCGGCAATGTGGCCGACGGCGTTTACGCATGCTGGGGCGCTGGCTCTAGTGGTGTCAACGGGGTGGTTGATGTGGCATGTTTGGCAGGCGCTGGGGTTGTATAGGCGGGCTGGGCGGGAGATTGCGGGGGAGTTAGAGAGGCGGGCGACTGGGTCGTAATGTGGCTGGTAGGTGATGGGTGTCGGCTGGGTTGTAATGGCTGGTAGGTGATATGGGTCTGGGTGGAGGTCGGACTGCCTCCCCGGCCCTACGGGCCAGAAGTCGGCTAGTCTCGTCCTCCACCCACACCCATACGGGGAAGCGGCTTGTTACGATGCTCGCCCACGCTACATGGTTAAGATGTATAAAGTGTACGCAACTTACGTATAATAACTAAGATGTTAAGAAGAGAAATACGACAGAGGACGCCATGATCAAGCGCGACATGTTTGCTGAATTATGTGAAGGGTTTGAAGCCCTTGAAAACGCACGCAAGGGCAA
>DAHVSI010000260.1 GCA_027324645.1 Castellaniella sp.
CGGCTGTTTCGCGAATTTGCAATTACCCTGGCTGTGGCCATTTTGCTGTCATTGCTGATTTCGCTCACATTGACGCCCATGATGTGCGCGCGCCTGCTGCGGGCCGACACGATGGATGGCAGTGCATCGCGCTTTCAGACACTGGCTGCCAATGCCATGCAGCGCGTGATTGACGCTTACGACCGTGGGCTTGTCTGGGTGCTGGCCCATCAGCGGCTAACGTTGTTGGTGGCGGTGGGTACATTGGCATTGACCGGCCTGTTGTATCTGGCCATACCAAAAGGGTTTTTTCCGCAACAGGACACTGGCATGATCCAGGCAATCAGCCAGGGGCCGCAGACAGCGTCATTTTCAGCCATGGCCCGTCAGCAAAAAGCAGTGGCGTCCAAGGTGATGGAAGATCCGGATGTCACGGCAGTGTCCTCTTTTATTGGTGTTGACGGCACAAACGCGACCCTGAATACCGGGCGGATGCAGATTGCCTTGCGTCCGGTCAGCGAGCGGGCTGCAGGCGTGGACGCGATCATGTCTCGGTTATCAGAACGGGTCGCAAGCATACCGGACATGAAGGTATACATGCAGCCGGTACAGGAACTCACCGTTGACGACCAGGTAAGCCGGACACAGTATCAGCTCACGCTTTCAAGCCCTGATCTGGGCGAGCTGCAGGAATGGACCCCGCGTTTCGTAGAAGCGCTAAGCAAAGATCCGGCGCTTGCTGAGGTGACCCACGATCTACAGAATGCCGGCCTGCAATCCACCCTGGAACTTGACCGTGATCGTGCGGCACGGTTGGGTGTGACGCAGTCAGCCATTGACGACGCTCTATACGATGCATTTGGACAGCGGCTGATCTCCACCATTTTCACGCAGTCAGCTCAGTACCGTGTTGTGCTCGAGGTGGGGCAAACTTATCGCGACAGCACGCATGCTCTGGATAGTATCTACGTTAAAACCCGTAGTGGCACGCCTGTTCCCATCCGGAGTTTGGTGCAGATTACAGAAACCCCAGCCATGCTGTCCTTGCTTCGGCAGGGGCAGTTTCCTGCGGCAACCGTGTCATTCAATCTGGGTCAGTCCGTTGCCTTATCTGATGCGGTACAGGCGATCGAAACCACCCGCGACGAACTGAATATGCCGGCTTCGGTAGAACTGCGTTTTCAGGGTGCCGCCCGCGCGTTTCAGGCATCGCTGTCCAGTACGCTCTGGCTGATGCTGGCAGCCGTGGCCACCATGTATATCGTGCTGGGTGTGCTGTACGAAAGCTATATTCATCCGGTCACCATTCTGTCCACGCTGCCTTCGGCGGCTGTTGGAGCCCTGGTTGCGCTTATGCTGGCAGGTGTGGGGCTGGACATGATAGGCATCATCGGCATTATTCTCTTGATCGGTATTGTCAAGAAAAATGCGATCATGATGATCGACTTCGCGCTGGATGCCCAGCGAAAACGTCGGCTCAGCGCTCGTGAAGCCATTCATGAGGCTGCGTTGCTGCGGTTCCGGCCTATTCTCATGACCACGCTGGCTGCCTTGTTTAGCGCCATACCGCTCATGCTGGCCAGTGGGTCAGGCGCCGAAATGCGGCAGCCCCTGGGGCTGGCCATGGTTGGCGGCTTGCTGTGCAGCCAGCTGCTGACGCTGTTTACCACGCCTGTGATCTACCTGATGTTTGATCGCATGGCCAATAATGGGCGGGCCTGGTCCTCGCGGCAGAAGGCCGGAGACGAGGGGGCGTCATGAGATTCCTGACGCTGTTTATCATGCGTCCTGTCACAACGGTGCTGCTGACACTGGCCATGGTGGCGGGTGGTGGCATTGCCTACCTTTTTTTGCCGGTGGCACCGTTGCCCGAGGTCGACTTTCCCATGATCTCGGTTTCTGCGCGGTTGTCTGGCGCCAGCCCTCAAACCATGGCGTCCAGTGTGGCGACGCCGCTTGAGCAGTCGCTGGGTTCCATTGCCGGCCTTAACGAAATGCGCTCGCGCAGCTCCGAGGGTTCGTCGCGGGTAACGCTGATGTTCGATATGGAGCGCGACATTAATAGTGCTGCTCGGGATGTCCAGGCCGCGATCAATGCAGCCAGCACCATGCTGCCCTCCAGTCTGCGTAACCCGCCCTCCTATAACAAGGTCAACCCATCTTCGGCGCCCGTCATGGTGCTGGCGCTCACCTCACCTACTGCGACCCAGGGCGAACTCTACGACATGGCTTCAACGGTGGTGTCCCAAAAACTTGCCCGCGTTCCGGGGGTGGGTGAGGTGACCGTGGGGGGGAGCTCCCTGCCCGCCGTGCGGGTCAGCCTGAATCCACAGGCCTTGAATGCAGCCGGTATCGCGCTTGACGAGGTACGCACTGCGCTTAACGATGCCAATACCATGCAGCCCAGCGGCTTTGTTGAAAATGATCGGTACCACTGGATGCTGAACTCGGGGGCACACCTTGACAAGGCCGAGGCATACCGCTCTTTGGTGGTTGCCTGGCGTGACGGCTCGCCCGTACGGTTAAAAGATGTGGCCACCGTGACTGACAGTGTTGAGGACCGCAACAACGCCGGTTTCTTCAACGACAAGCGTGCTGTATTACTTACTGTGCGCCGTGAGGCCGATGCCAACATTATCGAAACAGTGGACGCCATCCGCGCCGAGGTTCCGGCGCTGCAGGACTTCCTGCCCCGGCATGTCGACCTATCCATTGCTCAGGACCGCACACCCAGTATTCGTGCTTCTCTGGCCGAAGCCGAATTTACCCTGCTGGTGGCCACCATACTGGTCGTCTTGGTCGTTCTGGTATT
>DAHVSI010000264.1 GCA_027324645.1 Castellaniella sp.
TCCTTGCCGACGGCACCGACGCACCCGCCGACCTGATCCAGATGTGCGACTCACACCGGGTCCCGCTCTTGACCACCACCCTGGCTGCGGGGCAAACCATCGACCTGCTGCGCATTTATCTTGGCAAGCGGCTGGCGCCCAAAAGTACGGTGCATGGCGTATTCATGGACGTACTGGGTCTGGGTGTCCTCATTACAGGCGAATCGGGGCTGGGCAAAAGCGAACTCGCCCTTGAACTCATTTCCCGTGGGCACGGTCTGGTTGCGGACGACGCCGTCGAACTGATGCGCACCGCCCCCAACCTGATCGAGGGCCAGTGCCCGCCGCTGCTACAAAACCTTCTCGAAGTACGTGGGCTGGGGCTGCTCGATATCCGCACCATCTTCGGAGAAACGTCCGTGCGGCGCAAGAAAAAGCTCAAGCTCATCGTGCAATTGGTCCCTACGTCGCCCGACACCTTCGAGCGGTTGCCCGAACAAGACCAAACACAAGACGTGTTGGGGCTGCCTATACGGCGTGTCAGCCTGCAGGTTGCGGCGGGTCGCAACCTGGCGGTACTGGTCGAAGCCGCGGCGCGCAACACCATACTCATGTTGCGCGGCATTGATACCATGGGCGAGTTCATTGAACGACAGGCACTGGCCATCATGGAAAATACCCGGCCATCCTGACCACACACGGCCCACCACTGTCTCATGCTTAATATTGTTCTCATCACTGGCATATCAGGTTCCGGCAAATCAGTAGCCCTGCGCGTGCTCGAAGACGCCGGTTACACCTGCGTCGACAACCTGCCTGTCCGTTTTCTTCATGACTTCATTGCCACATCACAAGAAAGCGGGCTGGAGCGCATTGCCGTGGCCATGGACGTACGCTGGCCAGGCGAACTCGACCAGCTTCCCAATGTCGTGCGCACCTTGCGGGATCAAAACACGCTGTTCCGGGTCATTTTCCTGGAAGCTACCGACCATGCGTTACGCCAGCGCTACTCCGAATCGCGGCGCCGGCACCCCCTCACTGATCGCCTGCCTACACAATCCGGCAAGGCACCCTCGCTGCAGCAATGCATCAATGCCGAACGCGAACTCCTGGCTCCCCTGCGTGAACAAGAGCACGCTATAGACACCACCGACCTGACACCAGGCCAATTACGTGCGTGGGTGCTCGACCTGGTACAAGCGGACCGGGCACCCGTCATTCTGACCTTCGAATCGTTTGCCTATAAGCGAGGCGTACCTGGCGACGCCGACCTGATGTTTGATGTGCGGTGTCTGCCTAACCCCCACTACGACCGGGCACTGCGTCCCCTGACCGGACGCGACCCCGAGGTAGCTCAGTGGCTGGAGCGTTTTGGCACCGTTGCCGGCATGGTGGACGACATCTCGCAATTTGTGCAGCGCTGGCTGCCGGTGTATGCTCAGGACACACGCAGTTATCTAACTGTTGCGATTGGCTGCACAGGCGGCAAACACCGGTCCGTATACGTGGCCGAAACGCTGGCCCGCCGTTTTGCTGACCGCCAGCCCCTGTTGCGTCATCGTAACCAGCCCCAACTGCACAACACCCAATCCGTATAACAATCTTGTCCGGCTCATGATGCGTTTTTTTGTGCTTGTACTGTCGTGTACCTTGCTGCTGGCCGGCTGTGCCGGTAAACGCCAGGCCGGCGGCGGCTACTATCAGGACGACGGCCCCCACAGTAAGGTACCGGCCGATATTGCCGCCATCCCAAACGCCACACCTAAACTCGAAACCCCGCGCACGGCCAACTCACGCCCTTACGCAGTCATGGGCCAGCGTTATGTGCCCATTTCGGGCAATGATCGCTACAGTCAGAAAGGTGTGGCGTCGTGGTACGGAAAAAAGTTTCACGGTAAAAAAACAGCCAGTGGCGAAACCTACGATATGTACGCCATGACGGCAGCCCACCGCACCCTGCCCCTGCCCAGCTATGCGCGCGTCACCCGGGTGGATAGCGGCAAATCCATCATTGTGCGTATCAATGATCGCGGCCCATTCCTCAAGTCCCGCATCATTGACCTGTCGTATGTGGCGGCCTCCAAACTGGGCCTGATTGGCCCGGGCAGCGGCCAGGTGGTTGTCGAGGCCATCACGAACGACGACATCCGTAACAACGCCTGGCAGTCTGATGACGACGCCATGCCCAAGGCCCAGCCAATCCCCGATGCCAAGCCCGATTCCGCACCGGTGCTCACGACGCGCGCTTCTGAGCCAGCACAGCCGGAGCAGCAGGACAAGGCGCCTGCAGAAAGCAAGCAAGAAGAATCGGGCAACACCAAGGCGGACACCACAGACGCTCTGGCAGCCCTTGATTTGCCGGCCGATCTGCCCACCATCAAGGCTTCAGCACCAGCTAGCGCGGGCAGTTTCTTTCTGCAATACGGGGCCTTTGGCGCAGCAGAAAATGCCAGCAAACTGGCCAGCAGGCTCAACAGCGACATCGATGGAATCGAAACACGCGAGGCTGAGGTCGTGCAATCCGCTTCTTTGCATCGGGTCCGCATTGGTCCGTATACCAACCGCACACAGGCCGTCAATGCGGCCCTACGCATTGAACAGGCCACGGGCCTGAAAGCCAGTTATTCGGAATCGGCCCCCGAGCAGTCCAACGCCAGCTTATACGCCTGGCTACGCGACAACCTTCCTGCCTGTGTCATGATCCGGGTGGCATCCCGTACCGACACGTGTTCCAGCAAGGCTTTCATGAGCCGAATATCGTCCGCTGACGTATCCGTGTCCGGCGCCGCCTCGTCTGGATACAAGACCAGCACAAACTCGCCCTGCTTGCGATGCGCCTCGGCCTGTAACCACTCAGCTGCCTGACCGGCGGGCAGGGTGACGACCTCTTCAAACCGTTTGGTCAGTTCGCGGGCGATAGCCAGTTTCCGATCGGGCCCGCAGGTTTCAAGCACATCGTTCAGCGTGGCCGCCAGCCGGTGAGGGGACTCAAACAACATTACCGGGGTGGACATCGTTGTCCAGTCGGACAACCACTTACGTCGCGCCACACTTTTAGATGGAGGAAACCCGGCAAAGACATACGCCGGGTTGGCATCGGTGGTCACCCCGGTAGCCATGAGCGCGGCAATGCCAGCGCTGGGCCCAGGCACAGGCACAACCCGAAAGCCCGCCTCGCGAACTGCCTTCACAATACGTGCGCCGGGATCGCTGACCGCAGGCGACCCTGCGTCGCTCACCAGCGCCACACGTTCTCCCTTGCGCAGACGCTGTATGATTTTTTCTGCGGCCTCTGCCTCGTTGTGCCGGTGGGCCGCCAGCAATGGTGTATCAATATCCCAGGCGCGTAGCAGCGCGGCAGTTGTCCGGGTGTCTTCCGCTGCGATTACATCGGCGCGGCGCAGGGCCTCCCACGCCCGGACACTCAGGTCGGCAAGGTTTCCAATGGGCGTGGCCGTCACGTACAGCGACCCGGCCGGCCAGTCCTGCTGTTGCACCTGGCTGTGCATGCGTTGCCATATGGCCATGCTGTTTACTTCTGGCTGCTCGGCTTCCATATCGTTTCGTCCATACCAATTAAGGAGAGTCATGACCCCGTCGGCTCATAAACGTGCCTACGACATTGCGTACCAAGCACAGCGCAAGGCACAACGACGCCATCGTCGGCGTCAGCTTAGCACTCCCCTGTCCGGACGCGGTACGCCGGCCATCGCTGCCGCCTCCCATTTACGGCTCCAGCACCACAGTAACCTGGCTGCGGGGTCCCCCACGCAGAAACATGGACGCCGGGCGGAACAGGCCGCTGAACAATGGCTACAGTCCAAAGGAGTCCAAGTGCTTGCCCGTAACCTGTCGTGTCGCGGCGGCGAGCTGGACCTGGTCGCCAAACACAACCACACCTTGGTGTTTATTGAAGTTCGTTCCCGCCGCTCGGCCAGCCATGGCGGTGCCGCCGCCAGCGTGTCACGGCAAAAGCGCCGGCGCCTTGTACACGCTGCCAACTATTTTCTGCCTGACCTGACCCGTGTGTGGTTTGACGGCCGGATACCCCCATGCCGGTTTGATCTGATCACGATTGAACAGGGCCGCCTGCAATGGTTGCAACATATTTAAACGCTGCAGTATGGCGATTGGCACACAGATGATCGATAATATTGGCTGCACCAATTACATGCGACAATAATGTAGCTATGGATATGAATTCACTTATGGCCTCGCATTTCGACAATGCGGCCGATGCCCTGCATGCCAGCAAAGGGCCGCTTGCACCAGCGTTAGCTCAGGCTGTGGATTTGCTTTTCAGCACCCTGACCGACAACCGACGTATCCTGGCTTGCGGTAATGGCGGCTCGGCTTCCGATGCGCAGCATTTTATTGCCGAGCTGGTAGGCCGGTTCGAACGCGAACGGCTGCCGCTGGCAGGCATTGCCCTGAATACAGACACCGCCATCCTTACGGCCGTTGGCAACGACTACGGTTACGATACCGTGTTCGAGCGGCAGGTTGAGGCACTGGGCCAGCCTGGGGATGTCCTGGTTGCCATTTCAACCAGCGGCAACTCAGCCAATGTGCTGCGGGCCATCAGTGCCGCCCACGAGCGCGATATGCCTGTTATTGCCCTGACCGGCAAGGGCGGCGGTAACATTACCGCTGTGCTTGCCGACACAGATATCCACCTGTGTGTGCCTCACGATCGCACCATGCACATTCAGGAAGTCCATATTGTGCTGTTGCACGCCTTGTGCAATGGTATTGATGCTCTGTTACTCGGAGACCCGTCATCATGATTTCTGTCATTCGTCTACCCATGCTGCTGGCCGGTGTCGTGCTGGCTGCTACCACCCTGCTGTCCGGCTGCGCGCCTTTAGTGGTAGGCGGCACAGCGGCCACAACCGCCATTGTGGCCACAGATCGCCGTACAACCGGCGAGCAGGTCGAAGACCGGGCCATCGAGCTCAAGGCATCCTCTGAAATGCGCCGTCTGTTCGAGGACGACGCCCGCATCAACGTCACGTCGTATGCGGGCCGGGTGCTGCTGACTGGCGACGTGCCCGATGAAGACGCCAAGCGTCGCGCTGAGCAGACCGTCACCAAGGTTGAAAAGGTCAACGAAGTCTACAACGAACTGCACGTGGGCGAGAAAAAATCCATCACGGGCCGCACCCGCGACACCTGGCTGACATCCAAAGTCAAAAGCGCCCTCATCAATACTAAAGACGTACCCACCCGCACCATGATCGTCACCACAGAAGACGGCATTGTGTATTTGCTGGGGCGCGTCACTGACGAAGAAAGCCGGCGTGCAGCCAAGGTGGCGTCGTCTATCAAGGACGTGAAAAAAGTCGTGCGCGCGTTCGAAATCGTGTCGGCCGAAAGCCTCGTGACCGACCGGGATCGCGAAATTGAAGAAGACAGCAAGGAACAGGACAAGAAAGCTGCCAGGCAGGAGGGGGAGTTTGCCGACGATATTGACGTCGAAGCCGTACCTCTGGATGACTGATTATGTTGTATAGACGTTTTGCAGCTGTTTTACTTGTGGGCCTGCTTGCGGTGTTGTCAGCCTGTTCGTCAGGCGACGACAAGGCAGCGCCCAAGGTCACCTTCAACAGCCTTGATGGCCAGCACATTTCCACCCAGGACCTGCAGGGCAAGGTGGTGCTGGTCAAGTTCTGGGCAACCGACTGCACCACCTGTGTTGCCCAGATGCCTGGCACCATCGAACGCTACAACGAGCTCTCTCCCAAGGGGTTCGACACCGTGGCGGTGGCCATGAAGCACGATCCCGAATCGTACGTACGCAACTTTGCCAAGTCCCGCGAGCTGCCCTTCACTGTCGTTCTGGACGAAGACGGCAGCCTTGCAGAGGCCTTTGGCAATGTCAAAATGACCCCAACAACTTTTTTGCTGGACAAAAAAGGCCGCATTATCAAACGCTTTCTGGGCAACTACGACGAGGACAAGCTGGTTGCCACCATCGACAAGGCTCTGGCCAGTTAATCACGCCGCACCAACATGAACACTGTTTCCACTGACACCACCACGCTGGCCCCAGCCCTTCAGGCACGGGTCCTTTCAGAAGCGCTGCCTTATATCCGGCGCTTTCATGGCAAAACGGTGGTGATCAAATATGGCGGCAATGCCATGACAGATCCAGCCCTGCAGCGCAGCTTCGCCCACGATGTTGTGTTGCTCAGCCTGGTTGGTCTGCATCCCGTTGTGGTACACGGCGGCGGCCCTCAAATCAACCGGGCGCTCGAGCGTATTGGCAAGCAGGGGGCGTTTGTTCAGGGCATGCGTGTTACCGATGCCGAAACCATGGAAGTGGTTGAATGGGTCTTGGGCGGACAGGTCCAGCAAGACATTGTCATGATGATCAACGAAGCCGGCGGCAAGGCCGTCGGCCTGACCGGCAAAGATGGCGGCCTGATCCAGGCACAGAAAAAACTGATTGAAGATACGGCCCACCCCGGTGAGTGGCTCGACATCGGCTTTGTGGGCGATATCGCCCGCGTCGAGCCTGCTGTGGTGCGAGCACTGCAAAAAGATCAATTCATTCCAGTCATATCGTCCATCGGGTATGGCGACGATGGCACCGCCTTCAATATTAATGCTGATGTGGTTGCCGGAAAAATGGCGGAAGTGTTGGGCGCCGAAAAACTGATCATGCTGACCAACACCCCGGGCGTGCTCGACAAGGAAGGCCAACTGCTACAAAAACTGTCAGCGCGCACCATTAACGAACTGGTCGAGGACGGCACGCTTTCTGGCGGCATGCTCCCCAAAATCGCTTCGGCCCTTGATGCAGCACGCTATGGGGTCAACTCTGTCCACATCATTGACGGCCGGGTACCGCACAGTCTGTTGCTTGAAATCCTGACTGATCAGGGTGTGGGGACCATGATCTCGCACTAAGCCATGGTGTTGTACCCGACACAGCCCCTGCATCGTCCACGCCCGCCTGCGCACCCCCACGGCCAGCCCCTGGTCTGGCTGTTCGATCTGGACAATACGCTGCACGATTCTTCGCGGGCCATGTTTCAGGCCATTGACACTGCCATGACCCGGGCGGTCCAGACATTGGCGGCATGTGATCACGACACAGCCAACGCGCTGCGACTTAAGTACTGGCAACGCTACGGAGCCACTGTCATTGGCATGGTGCGTCATCACAATGCATGCGCCAGGCAGTTTCTTGATTTAAGCCATAATTTTGATGTGGCCAGCCTGGTACACGCCGATCGCGGCATTGCCCGAACGCTTGGCAACCTGCCAGGACGCAAAATACTCCTGACCAACGCCCCTCGCAACTATGCCAGACAAGTGCTGGAAACACTGGGCGTACTGCCACAGTTTGATGGGTTATGGGGCATTGACGACATGCATTTGCAGGGGCGGCTACGTCCCAAGCCGTCGTTGGCGCTCATGCGGCAAATTGCCAGCCGGCTTGATGTGGCACCACGCCATGTGATTTTGGTGGAAGACACACTGCGCAACCTTAAAAGTGCCCATCAGACAGGGATGAAAACGGTGCACATACACCATCCGGATACCCCGTTTTCGGCAGTCAGCCGGGGCCGGCTGCCTTGGGTGGATGTGCGCATTACAGCGCTGCACCAGCTTACGCGCCAGAGGGCCTTGTGGCACACACCAAACAGGATGGATCGCGCCTGAACCGCACAGTTTGCCACTGCATAGACAACGCATCAAGACATTGCAGGCGCCCCACCAGGGGCTCGCCCATACCCGTTAACACTTTGATGGCTTCGGCAGCCTGCATGCTACCCACAATGCCCACCAACGGCCCCAGCACACCGGTTGTGGCACAGCGTAATTCCTGCACGTCGTCAGAGTCAGGAAACAAGCAGTGGTAACACGGCGATGCATCATCACGCAGATCGTATACGCTGACCTGCCCTGAAAAACGGATGGCTGCGCCAGACACCAGCGGCCGCCGGTGGGTGACGCAAGCCCGGTTAACCGCATGGCGTGTTGCAAAGTTATCGCAGCAATCCAGCACAATGTCTGCCTGCGCCACGTGCTCATCCAAAGCCGCGTCATCAAGGCGCTGCACCAGTGCCAGAGTATTAACGTCAGGATTAAGCTCCTGTAGGGCCTGCTGCGCAGACCGGGCCTTGGGCCAGTCAACGCGGTCCGTGGTATGCAAGATTTGCCGCTGCAAATTGGACAGCTCAACCACGTCATCGTCGGCCAAGGTGAGCCGGCCCACTCCGGCAGCCGCCAGATACAGGGCCGCCGGCGAGCCCAGTCCGCCGGCACCGACAATCAGGACCCTTGCTTCATGCAGACGTTGTTGCCCTTCTATGCCCAATTCGTCCAGCAATATATGACGCGCATAGCGCATCAGCTGGTGATCATCCAACTCGGCCACGTTAGTCATCCTGTATGCGAATCAGCCCCTCTGGTGTCACCCGGTAACGCAGGGTTTTCACGCGGCCACGCTCATTCACTGGACTTTTTTTTTCAGCGTCCTGAGAGCTGTCATCCTTGTTGTTGCTACTTTCATCAGCATCGTCGTCGGTATCAGACTTGGCTGCCACATCCTTATCAGACGGGTTATTGCGGCGAACGGGTCGGTTTTCGAGCAGGTTGATGGCCTGACTAAGCTGATAGTCGTCCTCGCTGCCAAATTCAAACATCACCGGATCGTCAATGACTTCGTAGTCTTCGTCCTCGCCTTCGGTCTCAGCGCCCACCTCCGGCACGGCACCATTAATAAGGTGATGGTCCAGATCGCCCTCGCGAGGCAGACGGAACAGATTGCCCTCGGCCGTGTCGTCCACCACAATATCGGGGCGCACACCGGTTACCTGAATGGAGCGGCCCTTGGGCGTGTAGTACCGCGCTGTAGTCAGCTTGATACCGGTGTCTTCGCCCAGCGGCAGAACGCTTTGTACGGAGCCCTTGCCAAAGGTGCGGTTACCCATGACCGTGGCCCGGCCATAATCCTGTAACGCGCCGGCCACAATCTCGGAGGCCGATGCGGACCCGACGTTAACCAGTACGACCATGGGGACGGTTTCGGCCCATTCGCCAACTGTTCCACTGCCGCTGGCACGGTCGCTGCGCAGGATCTGGTTGGCCGTGCTGCTTGTACGGGTGTGATAGTCGCGGTTTGCCGACGCAATCCTGCCTTTGGTTGACACCACGACACCGCTTTCGCGCATGAACAGCGATGACACGCCGATGGCGCTTTCAAGCAGGCCGCCCGGATCATTACGCAGGTCAAGGATGAGCCCCTTGGCCTTTTTGTCTGCCATCTCCTGAACGTGGCGCGCCAGATCGGTTTCGGTGCGCTCCTGGAACTGCGACACACGAATATACGCAATATCGTCATCGAGCATACGTGCACGCACACTGCGCACCTTGATGTGGTCGCGAACAATATCCACCTTGAGTGGCTCGTCCCGGCCCTCACGCTGTATGGTGAGCTGTACTGACGTCTTGGGCTCGCCACGCATGAGCTTGACGGCTTCGTTCAGCGTCATGTCTTTGGTGGGCTTGTCGTCGATGTGCGTGATGATGTCGCCTGACAGGATGCCTGCACGGGCAGCAGGTGTTTCTTCGATAGGCGCGATCACCTTGGGCATGCCGCCTTCGCTGCCAATTTCTATGCCCAGGCCACCAAAGCCGCCCTGGGTGATGTCTTCCATTTCCTTGAATGCCTCGGCATCAAGGTAGGTGGAATGCGGATCGAGCTCGGTGAACAGACCCCTGATAGCGTCCTGCATGAGCTGCTCATCGGTGACCGACTCGACATAGCTGTTTTTAATGGCTGAAAACACATTGGCGAACTGCTGCAGATCGCGCAGCGGCAAAGGATCGCCACGCTGGGCCACTGCGGTAATGCCCAGACTGATCAGGACGCCGCCAAGTGCGCCAGCAAGAACGAGGATCAAACGACTGAAGTTGCGCGTGCTCATGCACACTCCTAAATAATGATGAATGGTCAGGGTGCGAGCCAAAGCTGAGGATTGACCGGCTTGCCCTGATGGCGGATTTCAAAATACAGGCCTGGCTCGACTTGACCGCCCGTAGCACCCACAGTAGCTATCACGTCACCCGCCTCGACCTTGTCGCCGACTTCTTTCAACAAACTCTGATTGTACGCATAGACGCTAAGGTATTGGTCGCCATGATCCACAATCATAATGTTGCCAAAGCCACTAAGCCAGTTAACGTAAGCTACCCGGCCTGACGCGATGGCCTTGACCTGGCTGCCTTCGTCTGCGCGCAATACAATGCCACGCCAGACGCCGCCTTCCGGGCGCTCTTTGCCAAATCGGCCCTGTATCGTGTTACTTGCAACAGGTTTTGGCAAGTTTTTATCCAGACCGCCCCCAGCGGAGGACGGTGCAGGCGCCTCTTTTTGTTCGGCCTCCCGACGCTCGCGCTCTTGCTGCTCACGCTGTGCCTGCTCTTGTTGCCGCGTCTGCTCGGCCTGCCTGGCCTGATCCTGCTCCTGGCGCGCTTTTTCACGCTCGCGTTCTGCCTGTTTGCGCGCCTCTTCTGCGCGACGCTGCGCTTCACGTTCTTTTTCTTCCTGTTCGCGGATGGCAGCACCCAGATCATCGATCAGGCGCCCCAGATGCGCATCGTCTTCTTTCAGGTGTTGTTCCTGCTGACGTTGCTCGTGCAGTTGGGCTTCGATCCGCTTGAGCACGGTTTGGCGCTCGGCCTTTTGCTGCTCCAGCTCGGCATGCCGTGCCTGGGTTTGTTCAGTCAGGTCGTTCAGGTCTGCCTGCTTTGCCTGCGTGTCGTGTTGTAGCTGCTGAAGCCGTTCTAGCGAGGCGGTCACTTGCTTCACGGCCTCGGCCTGTGCCCGTGACACATACCCCAGGTATGCCAGGTTGCGACCCACCGCATGAGGATCGTCACCGGACAGTAGTGCTGTCCACGGTGACAGACGACTTAGATACTGCCCTTTTAACTGCTGCGCCAGTTCGCTGCGAGCCTGCTCAAGGTGCGCTTCTTCTTCCAGAGTTTGTGTCTTGAGTTTTTCGAGCGACGCTTCGAGTTGATCGGCCTGCTCTTCCAGCTCAGCCAGCTTGCGTGATGTTGTTGAGATGGCTGCTTCGGACGCTTTGAGTTCCTGATCAGCAGTCTGCCGCTTGCTTTCACGCTGTTCGATACTTTTCTGCAAGCCGGTGATGCGCTCGCGCAGTTCGGTGCGCTGGCGGCGGGCTTCGTCCTGCTGCCTGGACAGCCGGTCGCCATCGGCCGCCCAGGCGTGGCCCACGCATGCCGCAAGCATGACAGCAAGCAGGCTGCGCTGCATGCTCACCCCTTGGGGGCTGCTGTGCCCTGGGCGGCCACCGCCTGCATGGCTGCCTGGATTTCGGCTACGTCGCCCAGATACTCCTGACCAATGTAGTCCAGATTGGCATCGAGCTCGACAACAAGAGGCTGACCAGTCGGAATATTCACCTTGACGATTTCTTCATTGGAGATATCGGCCACGATTTTGAGCAAGGCACGCAGACTGTTGCCATGGGCAATAACCATCACACGACGGTTTGCCTTGATGGCCGGAGCAATGGACTCTTTCCAGAACGGCAGCACGCGAGCAACCGTGTCTTTAAGGCATTCCGTTGACGGCACTTCTTCGGGACGCAGCCGTGCATAGCGCTGGTCAAAGCGTGGATGACGCGGGTCTTCAGTATCCATAGGGTCGGGCGCTATATCGTAAGCTCGGCGCCATATGAGCACCTGCTCATCCCCATATTCGGCGGCGGTTTCAGCCTTGTTGAGCCCTTGCAGGGCACCATAATGACGTTCGTTCAGACGCCAGTGGTGCCCGATTGGGGTGTACATGGCGTCCATGGCATCAAGCGCCACCCAGGCTGTGCGAATGGCCCGGCGCAACACGGACGTGAAAACCAGATCAAAGCCATAGCCCTTGTCGCGCAACAATTCGCCCGCCTGCCATGCCTGATCACGCCCGGTGTCTGTCAGGTCGACATCGGCCCAGCCGGTGAAGCGGTTTTCAAGGTTCCACTGGCTTTCGCCATGGCGCATCAGAACAAGTTTATACATGATAGAAATCGCCTTTAAATTAACAAGGTGGTTCTCATTTTATAATTGTATGCTGCGTGTCATCATAACTAGGTTCAACCAGGACAAATCGTGGACTTTTTTCTCGAACAAAACAACCTTCTCATCTTGGCTGTCGCCGCCATTTCGGGCACCATGCTCATGGCAGGCACCCTGCGCAAAGGCCAGGGCGCCACGACCGTCAGCGTCCAGGACGCGGTCAGGCTGGCTAACCGCGAACGTGGTATCTTCGTCGACATCCGTTCGGCGGACCAGTTCCGCGAGGGCACCATCCCGCAGGCTCGCAATGTCCCCAAAGACCAGCTGGACGACAAGGCTGCATCCCTGCCCAAAGAACGGCCCATTATTGTGGTCTGCGACTCGGGACAGCAATCGGGCGCCGCAGCCGGCAAGCTGCGCAAGCTTGGTCTGGAAGGCGCCGTCAGCATGCAGGGCGGCCTGCGCAGCTGGAAGCAGGACGGGCTGCCCCTGAGTAAACAAGGCAAGTAAGGATTCATACTATGACACCCGTTACCATGTACACTACCGCCGTTTGCCCCTTCTGTGTCCGGGCAGAAATGCTGCTCAAGCAGCGTGGTGTAGAGCATATCGACAAAATCCGTATCGACCAGGACCCGGAACAGCGCGATGCCATGATGCAACGTACAGGCCGGCGCACCGTTCCACAAATCTATATTGGCGATACGCATGTAGGCGGCTACGACGAGCTGGCTGCACTGGACCGTGCAGGCGAGCTAACCCCTCTGCTCGACGCCTAATCCCCTAACTCACATTACAGGAATCCCCATGGCCGAGCAATCCGCCAACAGCCAGGAAACTGGCCAGAATGATCAGGGCTCCGGCCCCAGCTTCAGCCTGCAGCGTGCCTACGTCAAGGACCTGTCCCTTGAAATGCCCAACGCCCCCCAGATCCTGCTGGAGCAAGAAACTCCCGCAGTCGAAGTATCGCTGGGTGTGGCCGGCCAGAAGCTGGCTGACAGCATTTACGAATCGTCGGTCACAGTGACCGTGACCACACGCGTCAACGACAAGGTTCTTTACCTGATCGAAGCAACCCAGGCAGGCATTTTCGAAGCTGCAAACATCCCCGAAGACCAGCTAGATCCGCTGATCGGCATTGTCTGCCCCACCATGCTTTACCCCTACCTCAGAGCGACGGTTGCCGATCTTATCAATCGTACGTCGTTGCCAGCACTGCACCTTACCGAGGTTAACTTCCAGACGCTGTACGAGCAGCGACGCGCCGAAGCAGGTGAAAAAGACGACAGTGCCGCCCAACAGGATTCGGGGCTCATTGTCCCGCCGGGCGCCAAAAATTAAAGGCAAGCCGTGTCCCATTCAGCCACAATGCGCGTAGCGGTACTTGGTGCCGGCAGTTGGGGCACGGCGCTGGCCGCTTTGGCCAGCCACCAGGCTCGCACCCTGCTGTGGTCCCGCCAGAACGACGTTGCTGACGGGATTAACAAAACGTCCCGCAACCCCCGTTACCTGACCGGGGTCACGTTGCCATCCGACCTGATGGCAACCAGCAATCTTGACGACGCGCTTGAGCATGTTTGCCAGACCAATAACGAGGGTCTGCTATTGCTTGGCGTGCCGGTAGTCGGCATGCCGGACATGTGCCGCGAGCTTAGCGAACGCGTGCCGATAGACTGCGCCCCGTCACTCAGTCTGGTCTGGACCTGTAAAGGCCTTCAGCCCGACAATGGCGCCCTGCCTCACCAGGTGGCGCATGCCGCGCTAGGCCACCTGGTAGCGCACGGCATGGGCACGGGTGTTCTGTCCGGCCCGTCCTTTGCCCACGAGGTTGCA